>CAYSWG010000062.1:0-11885 GCA_964434465.1 uncultured Geobacteraceae bacterium | reverse complement strand
CGATCAACCCTTTCATCTCCGCCTGCCGCTCTTCCGTTCCCTCGTGCGTTGCCGACTCACCCAGCTCCCGGCGCAGATCAACCAGCCGGCGGGCCAGTTCCCGCTCCTTGCTCCAGCGCTCCGCTGTCTCCGCCAATTCACTCCTGAGTGCGGCAATGCGTTCATCCAGTTCACGGTGCCGCCCGCCATCTATCTCGACGCCATGGAGCCCGTCCCGCTGCAGCGCCTTCCTTTCCCGCTCAAGGGCCTGAATGGACCGCTCCTTGTCCTCCACCAGGTCCGGTTTGGCGGTGAGGAGGATCTTTACCCGTGCCGCACTGGTGTCCAGAAGGTCCACCGCCTTGTCTGGCAGCTGCCGGCCCGAAATATAGCGGCCTGAAAGTTCCGCCGCAGCCAGGATGGCATCGTCGCGCACCGTCACGCCGTGGGCCTGTTCGTACCTGTCCTTCAGCCCGCGCAGGATAAGCACCGCTGTCTCCACTGACGGCTCATCCAGCTTTACGGGCTGGAAGCGCCGTGCCAGAGCGGCGTCCTTTTCGAAGTATTTCTTGTATTCGGCCCAGGTCGTGGCGGCGATGGTACGCAACTCCCCCCTGGCCAAGGCGGGCTTGAGCAGATTCGCCGCATCGCCCCCCCCTGCCTGGGCGCCGGCGCCGATCATGGTATGGGCCTCGTCGATGAACATGATGACCGGCACGGGCGAAGCCTTGACCTCGGCGATCACCGACTTCAGCCGGTTCTCGAATTCACCCTTCACCCCGGCGCCCGCCTGGAGAAGACCCATGTCCAGCCCGAGAACCGCCACCTGCCGCAGGAAGTCGGGGACATCGCCTTCCACGATACGCAGGGCGAGCCCCTCAACGACCGCCGTCTTGCCAACCCCCGCTTCACCCACCACGATGGGGTTGTTCTTCCGCCTCCGGGCCAGGATATCGATCATCTGGGATATTTCCCGGTCCCTGCCGAAAACCGGATCAACCTCCCCTGCCTTGGCCTTGCCGGTGAAATCGGTGCAAAAACGG
The DNA here is from genome assembly GCA_964434465.1 of uncultured Geobacteraceae bacterium. GTDB lineage: Bacteria > Desulfobacterota > Desulfuromonadia > Geobacterales > Geobacteraceae > RPRC01. The sequence goes on along the minus strand of CAYSWG010000062.1, from coordinate 10,863 downwards.
CTGAGGGCCGTGGTCCCGGCAGATGCGGACTCTTTCTCCGTCGACATGCTTTCGACAGCCTCCTCCTCGGAGGAACCCTGCACAATACCGCCAAACTGGTGCACAAGGGTATCCCTGCCGATTGCCTGGAGCGCTGCAACACACTTCCCTTCAGCCAACTGCAGCGGCTTTGCCAGCAGGGCTGCCAACAGCGCTCCGGACCTGATCAGTTTCTGAGACAGATCGATGGACGAAATAAGCCACGCATCCTGGCACCACTGGATGAGAAGCGGCGAAAAGACCGGCTTGCCGGTGTTGCCGGAATGAAATCCCTCAATGGCCTGCTCCAGCGACCGGAGGACTGTGTCCGGATCGATCTCGAAATGGCGCAGGATCGCTTGCAGGTCATTCCGCGGCTCCTGGAGCAGGCGGGCGAGCAGGTGCTCGACGGTTACCTCGTAATGGGTTCGGGAAACACACAGCCCCGCAGCCCCTTCCAGGGCACGGGTGCAACCCGGGTTCAACCGGGCAAGCAGATTCTTGATATCCACACTCAACATATAAGTCCTTTCCTGTCATCACTAATGGCGGACATGGCTTTATCCGCAGCGGAGAGCACTCAATCCCCCACACCTCGCCACACAACCCAGACAAATGATACTTTTCATATTATTAAATATCAACTAGTAATGTTTTATTATAGTTCATAATCGCATTCACGCGTGAAAACACGAGCAACCGATGAAGAGCCGGCCATGGATTGTCGGCAAGGGCCATGCGGGTATCGGCGAGCCATCGTTTATGGGCGACAGGGGCACGAACAAACCCGCACCCGAAGAATGGCACACCGGTGAAGGCCGACCCATAGGGCAACGTTGCTGTTTTCCGGGAAAAATGTGGTATTATCTACAAGAGAATCAGAAAAAAGGAGGGGGCGGCTTTCTGCCGCGAAACGCCATGCCCAGCACAAGAACAATACTAATGATCGGTACGGCGCTTCTCGTCGGTAGCGCTGCAATTCTCCTGGCGGTCCGGGCCGAGAACCAAAGGATCAGGGCAGATAAGGACGTTCCGGCGTCCGGACAAACGACCATCATCCTGCCCCGACCGAACCATGCAGGCACTACCTCCATCGAACAGGCGCTGCGGGAAAGGCGGTCACACCGTGTCTACGAGCAGGATCCACTCTCCTTGGTGGAGACCGCCCAGCTTCTCTGGGCAGCCCAGGGGGTGACCCATCGTGACGGGTTCAGAACCGCACCGTCTGCCGGGGCGCTCTACCCGCTGGAAACGTACCTGGTAACCGGTGGCGGCAAGTATCTGCCGGCAGGAGTCTATCGCTACCAGCCGCAGCGCCACCAGCTGACCCTGGTGCAGTCCGGCGACCTGCGCGGGAAACTGTGCGCGGCAGCCCTTCGGCAGCCGGCAGTCTGCAATGCTCCGGCCAGCATCGTGTTCAGTGCGGTATTTGCCCGGACAACGGGAAAGTATGGCAAACGAGGGGTCCGGTTTACCCACATGGAAGCGGGAAGTGCCGCGCAGAATGTCGCCCTTCAGGCGGTCTCCCTCAACCTGGGGACCGTGGTGATCGGCAGTTTTGACGATGATGCCGTGCAGAAGACCTTGTCCATGCCGGCGACCGAGGCGCCGCTGGCGATCATGCCGGTGGGAAGGAAGCGGCCCGCGGAGTAGTCGGGAAACATAAATATGCGAATGCGAGCTTCTTGGGTAAGCAGGTTAATAATGAGGCGAAGAAGGGGGAAGCGCAGCACATGACTTCCGAGCAGGACCATCCGGACAGATTCTTGAAAAAACATCAGCATCTGTAGAATTTTCATTCTGCCGTTGTAGAAGGATTGGTGAATCACAGCGGAGCACCCACTGCACCGGCTACTCCGTAACTACGACCTTTTCCCCGAGCAATTACTCAGCGGGAGAAACCGCCGGTTCCACCCGGCCCTTTTCCCGGCGCTGGGCAAGAAAACGATTGGTCTCTGCCACAACAACACCAGACAGGCCGAGCAGGGCGATGAGGTTGGGAACCGCCATGAGGCCGTTCATCACATCGGCAAAATTCCAGACCAGCTCAAGCTTGACACTGGCACCCACCAGTACGGCGACAGCGTAGACCAGCCGATAGGGCAGGAGTGCCTTGACCCCCAGCAGGTATTCCATGCACTTTTCCCCGTAGTAGGCCCAGCCGATGATGGTTGAGTAGGCAAAGAAAACAATGCCGAAGGAAACGATAAAGCCGCCGCTGTGGCCAGGCAACCCCGTATCGAATGCTGCTTTGGTCAGGGCCGACACCTCGGCGCCCGAGTGCCATGCTCCAGTGACGATGAGGACCAGGCCGGTCATGGTGCAGACAATGATGGTGTCGATGAAGGTGCCGGTCATGGAAACAAGGGCCTGCTCACAGGGCTCATTGGTTTTGGCGGCGGCGGCGGCGATGGGCGCGCTGCCCATGCCCGATTCATTGGAAAACACTCCCCGGGAAACACCTTTCTGGATGGCGAACATGACGGCTGAGCCGAGAAACCCGCCGGTGGCTGCAGTGCCGGTGAAGGCATCGTGGAACACCATGAACAATGCCGCCGGAACCTCGGCAGCATACCGGCCGAGGATCACCAGGCATCCGGCCACATAGATCAGGGCCATGGTCGGAACCATGACCGCGGACACCCGGCCGATGTTTTTTACCCCGCCGAAGATGACCAGCCCGGTACACACCGCCAGCACCAGACCTGTAGCCGTGGGATTGAAGTCGAGAGCCTCTTTCAGATTTCCGGCAACGGCATTGGCCTGTACCATATTGCCGATGCCAAATGCGGCGATGGCGCCAAACAGGGCAAACAGGATGCCCAGCCACCGGCAGCCCAGACCGCGCTCAATGTAGTACATGGGCCCGCCGGACATCTCGCCGTTCCCATCGACCACGCGATACTTGACGGCAAGCACCCCTTCCGCATACTTGGTAGCCATGCCGAAGGCAGCGGTTATCCACATCCAGAACAGGGCTCCCGGTCCGCCCAGGGAAATGGCCGTGGCCACGCCGATGATATTGCCCGTACCGATGGTGGCGGCAAGGGCAACCATCAGAGCCTGGAAGTGGCTGATATCGCCCTGTTCATCGGTCTTGGGCTTGACGAAGGTCTCGTACAGGGCGTGACGCAGCAAGAATACCTGGAGCAGCCGCAGCCGTATCGTCAGCAGTATGCCGGTCCCCACCAGCAGCACCAGCAGCGGCACCCCCCAGACATAACCGCTTAATGTGGCGAAGAATTCGTTGAGAGCATGCATGACACAACCTCGTCGGGAAATGTGTTCCATGCCGGCATCACAGGCGTTGCCTCCGGCATATGGCTGACTACTGTAGAGCCGAAGACCTGCCCTGTCAATGCTCTTTGCTGCAAGTATGCAGCCCGGTGGAGAATGTTTTGACAGCTGCGGTTACATGAACTATGTATTGCCTGGAGACACCAGATCACCCCGAAAGGGTACTGAATGACCACTGCAACCGTACTCTGTTTTCTCGGTGCGTCGGTAGCATTGACCGTCGCTCCAGGGCCGGATAACACCTTTATCATCGCCCAGGGCATCTCCAGGGGAAGAAAGGCCGCCATTATCACCGCGCTGGGCATGTGCAGCGGTATCAGCATACACACAACGGCCGCCGCCCTGGGCATCTCCGCCCTGCTCTATTCTTCGGCAACGGCGTTCCAGGCAGTCAAGTATGCCGGCGCCGCATACCTGCTCTATCTGGCCTGGAAATCCCTCCATGAGCACTCCATAGCCCTGCCCCAGACAAACAGCTCCCCAGGCGCCTTCTGGGTGCTGTTTCGCCGCGGCTTCCTCATGAATGTGATTAACCCCAAAGTCGCCCTCTTTTTTCTGGCATTCCTGCCGCAATTCGTTGTTCCCGGCTCAGCTGCTGCGCCAGTGCAGATGTTTTTCTTCGGTCTGCTGTTCATGGCCCAGGCGGTCGTGGTGTTCAGTATCATAGGCTGGCTTTCCGGCAGCATCGGCACGCTGATCCAGCGGAAACCACGCCTTGCCCGCTGGTTCGGCTGGCTCACCGCCGGCATCTTCGCCACCCTGGGCATTCGCCTCGCCCTGGCAGAACGATAGCGCCGGTTTGCTCCGGCCAGCAGCCGATGTGCATAAAAAAACCCCCTGACCAGAAGCTGATCAGGGGGTTTTTCATTACTTCATCGCCCAGAGGGACAGTGAAGATTATTCGTCTCTTTCATAGTCAACAATACGCTTGGCAACGGTCTTGATGCTGAGCAGATCGCTGAAGTTGATGTTGTTGCCCAGGTAGTTGCCGCCGTCGGTACCGCAGCCGAGGGTCAGTGAAGGGGGCAGTTCGTTGTAGATGAGACCAACGGAGCCATGAACTGCCGGCTGGTTGAGGAGCAGACGGTTTGCCGGAATTTCCATGGCGAACTTGTTGAGCACTGCGTCGTCCTGGGCGTGCACAACGGCGGTGTGACCGGCGCCGCCCCAGAGGAGCTGATTCTTTGCGGCATTGATTGCTTCGTCGGTGCTGTTGTAGCTGATGTAACCGAGAACCGGGGAAAGCTTCTCATGGCTGAACCAGTCTTCGGGACCGATGGTGGTCAGGGGCACGAGGAGCAGCTGGGTGCTTTCGGGCACCTTGAAGCCTGCCAGTTCGGCAATGACCTGGGGAGACTTGCCAACGATGGCCATGGCCGGAACATTGCGCTCTTTGTCGAACATGACTTTTTCAAGCTTGGCTTTTTCTTCGTCGTTCACCAGGTAGGCGCCGCGCTCAACCATCATCTTCACGGCGGCGTCACAGGTTGCCTTGTCGTCAAAGATCATGGACTGGTCGGAGGAACAAATGGTCCCGTTGTCGAAGGTTTTGGAGGCAATGACGTTGTTCACGGCAACGCTCAGCTTGGCGGATTTGGAGATGAAAACCGGGGTGTTGCCTGCGCCGACGCCGATTGCCGGGTGGCCGGAGCTGTAGGCAGCCTTGACCATGGCGTTACCGCCGGTGGCCAGAACCAGGTTGATGCCGGGGTGCTTCATGAGCAGGCCGGTCGCTTCGATTGACGGCTCTTCGATCCACTGGATGCAGTTTGCCGGTGCGCCTGCGGCAACAGCGGCTTCAGCCATGACTCTCGCGGCTTCGGCACTGCACTTCTGTGCGCGGGGGTGGAAGGCAAAAATGATGACGTTTCGGGACTTAGTGGCGATCAGGGACTTGAACATGACCGTGGAGGTCGGGTTGGTGGTCGGCGTAGCGGCGGCCAGCACACCAAACGGCTCGGCGACATAGCTCACGCCGGCTTCTTCCTTGATGACACCAACGGACTTCTTGTCCTTGAAGTATTCATAGACAATGTGAGCACCGAGGTGATTCTTGATGGCCTTGTGGTCGGCACGGCCGATACCGGTTTCAGCAACGGCCATTTCGGCAAGCTTCACTTCGTTGGCCACGCTGGCTGCATCCATGGCGGCGCAGATCTTGTCAACCTGCTCCTGGGTAAAGGTCTTCATCACGTCGGCTGCTTTGCGTGCGTTCGCTACCAATTCATCAATCGTCTTTGCTACATCTGCCATGACATACCTCCATTGAATTTAGTGTTTTCCGGGGTTGCTCATCGCATAACAACACCGGCGCCTATGAATAGCCCTGCGAAAAAAATGCGATGTCAGCGCAAAAAGAATAGCTTGTTTGTCTTGTGGTGAAGTGGCTGGATAGCTTCTGCAGACCGCGAGACGTAACCGGACAAACCCCGATAAACGCTCTGGAATGATACACGGTGGACAACGGGTTGTCAAACAATATTTACTGGACCAATGGCGGCTAACCTCTTGTATTTTTGCTTTTTGTGGCCCATCGAACCGCGACGTTCGCCGGAACGCACAACTTCGCACAACCTCGCATGCCCGGGAACCGGCACGTACCGGGGAAAGGTTGCCAGCCGTCGCCTGTTGGCGTAAGATGGCTGCGCTGCCCCGTGCCCCCCCACCGGCCATCGGTCTGCCACTACTCTGTCGAGAGGTTTCGCCATGCTGGAACTGTCCGCTTATGTAAAAATCTTCATCGCCATTCTCGCCATCCTTAACCCCTTCGGCGTGCTGCCGGTTTTCCTGACGATTACGGGCGGCGCGACCCCAACGGAACGCAGGAGGATTGCCCGGACCGTCGGTCTGGCGGTGGCATGCGTACTGACCCTCACGGCACTCGTCGGTGACCGGGTGCTGCTGCTGTTCGGCATCAGTATCGCTTCCTTCCAGGTCGGCGGCAGCATTCTGCTCCTGCTCATGGCCGTTTCCATGATGTTCGCCAAGGACGCCCAGCCATCCTCCGGCCCGGCGGAAATCGCCCAGGATCTGCGCAGCAGTGCCGTGGTACCTCTCTCCGTACCCCTGCTCGCCGGCCCGGGATCCATTTCCACCATCATCATTTACGCCAATCTGGCCGAGGGTCCACTGCACAGCGGCGCCATCATCGCCTGCATCGGTGTTGCCTCGTGTATCACTTGGATCATCCTCCGCCTGGCTAGCCGCATCGGCAGCCTGATCGGCCCCCTTGGCCTGTCCATCATCAGCCGGCTCATGGGACTGCTCCTTGCCGCCATTGCCGTGGAGTTCTTCGCCAAGGGAATTGTCAAGCTGCTGCCGGGACTGGCATGACCCCGCCCGCCGTCTCGGTTCTCATGCCGGTCCGCAACGAGGCGCGGTTTCTTCCCGCGACCCTGGACTCCCTCTATCGCCAGACGTTCACCGACTGGGAGCTGGTTGCCGTGGACGATGGCTCGACGGACGCAACACCGGCCATCCTCGCAAAGGCCATGGCGAAGGACCGGCGCGTACGGGTTCTCACCATGCCCGGCCAAGGCCTGGTGCCGGCACTGAACGGGGGGCTCGCCGCCTGCCGGGCGCCCCTGCTGGCGCGCATGGACGGCGACGACATTGCCCATCCCCGACGGCTGGAGCTACAGACCGCGTATCTCGACGCCCATCCGGACGTGGGTCTCCTGGCCAGCCGGTTCCGCCACTTCCCCCGTTCCGGGCTGCGCGTCGGCATGCTTGCCTACGAAACCTGGCAGAACAGCCTTGCCTGCCATGACGCCGTTCTCCGCGATCTCTATGTGGAGTCGCCCTTTGTGCACCCGACGGTGATGCTCCGCCGCGACGCGCTGCGTGCCGTCGGCGGCTACCGGGACAGGGGCTGGGCCGAAGACTACGATCTCTGGCTGCGGCTCATCAGTGCGGGGGTTCGCTGCGCCCGTCTTCCCCAGACACTGCTCTTCTGGCGGGACCGGCCGGATCGGGCCACCCGGACCCTGCCGGCCTATTCGGCGGCGGCATTCCGCGCCTGCAAACTGCATCACCTGATCGCCGGATTTCTGCGGGGAGTCGCTGCCGTGACTCTGGTCGGAGCGGGCCGGGAAGGACGTGCCTGGCAGCGAGCCCTGGGGGAAGCAGGAGTAGCGGTGACACGGTGGGTTGATGTGGACCCCCGGAAGGTCGGCCGGATTCTGCACGACGCGCCGGTTGTGGCCGCCGACAGCTTCGCCGCCCGGGACAATGAACGCATGCTGGTCACCGTCGGAACCCGGGGTGCCCGGGAACAGATCCGGCACTGGGCGCTGGGCAAAGGGTTATGCGAAGGAAAGGCGTATCTCTGTGTAACCTGAGGGTCGTGTTCTTACCGAAAGCAGCCGCATGCCCCCCCCGGCTTCATACTGCGGACGATTCAGCACCAGCCCTTCCGGCATGAGGGCCAATGAGAAAAATCCCGTCACCTGTCAACGAATCCCGCTTATCTTTCGTTTCTCTCCGCAAACAACGGTCAGCGCGTGCATTGACAACACGCACTGGCACCCATACCACCGACGATAGACGATACTACTCAACCGTCCGCGAGGGCGGGGCGGAAAGCCTACAGGGTCTCATGGAGACAGCCGGGTTGCCGAACTATCGACCACCGGCACGGGACCGGCTGACGCCGGTCACCGACAATCCCGCACCACGAAAGGAACTCGGTCATGAAAAAATCGCTCGTTTGTCTTGCCCTGCTCACTGCAGCCCTCCCCGCAACCCAGGCCGCAGCAGGCAATGTGGACTTCAGCCTCGGTATCAATATCGGCACGCCGCCCGTTGTTGTCACCCCCGCCATGCCGGCGCCCCCGGTGTACCATGCGCCACCGGTGTACCATGCGCCACCCGTCACCTTCACCGAACCACCCCTGTTTATCGTGCCGCCCCAACTGGGCTTCCCTGTGGCCGTCGGCATTCCCCACGAAATTTTTTATGTGGGTAATTCCTACTTCCTGTTCCGGAACAATGCCTGGTACACCGCAGCCAGCTATAACGGACCCTGGGTTGTGACCCACTATCGGGCTGTTCCCTGGAAACTGCGCCGCCATCCCCACGAAACCATCCGCCATTACCGTAAGGCGGCTTACCGGGACTATCATCTCAACCGGCATAACCCCTACTGGCGTCATCACCACTACCGGCCCTATGGTGAGTGGCGGGAAGCACGGCACGAACGGCGGGACGACCGCAAGGGCAATCGCCACGGTGAACGGTACCGCGCTTACGATGACCGTGACTTTGACCGCAGACGGTAGCGTTGCCGAAGAGACCGGGACTATCGACCGGAGTCGGCAACACCCTGCCGGCTCCGGCTGTCACCACACTGAAAAGCCATCAGCCCCGCGCCAGGTAAACATGAACCGCTTCAGCCAGGCCGACCGGTTCGAAGCGGAACGTGCTACGCCAGGTACCATCGCAAAGGCTCTCTTCCAGCAGCATGCGAATTTGATCGGTTGTCACGGGGAAAAACCGGAAGCGCTGCAGAAGGCCGGCAAGGGGCAGCATGAGGGGAAGGGGGATTGCCAGGGTGCGTACGCGATACGTGCCGAACACAGTGCCGATGACGGCAAGAAGTTCCCGGTAGGTAAAACGGTCAAGGCCGCAGAGGTCATAAACCTTGCCCACGGTTTCCGCCTTGGCCAGAGCCATGGTGAAACAGCGGGCCACATCGTCGCCGGCAATGGGCTGCAACCGGTAGGTGCCGCTGCCGATGACCGGGACCACCGGCAGCGTGTTCACCATGCCGGCCAGCCTGTTGATGAAATCGTCTTTGGGTCCGAATATGACCGAAGGTCGAAAGATGGTCCAGTCCAGCCCCGACGCCCTGACCAGTTCCTCCGCCTGGAATTTTGAACGGTGATAGGCCGATGGCGCCTCGGCCCGGGCGCCAAGGGCTGACATGTGCAGATAGCGTCGGATACCAGCTTCTTCAGCAGCCTGGAGCACGTGCCCCGTGGCCTGCACATGGAGTCGTTGGAAGGTGACCCCTTGACCGGGGAACTCCCGGATAATGCCCAGCAGGTTGATGACTGCATCGCAGCCCTTTAGTGCATCACGATAGGTCTCCGGCCGTGCCGCGTCACCGGTCACGGCAACCACGCCCTCTTCACAGGCGGCATGGCGCCGATGGGTCAGGAGTCGCAGTTCGTGGCCGCATTCCCGCAACGCACTGCGCAGGTGCCCACCGACAAATCCGGTACCGCCAACCAGGAAGATTCGCATTGCGCCACCTCCTCTTTAGTAGCCATCCCCGCTTCGCCGCAGCGCAATCGAATCCCTACGAAGCAATCCGGGGAAAGGCTCGCTCGTAGTCCTGCAGTAGCTTCCTGACCTCTTTTTTTGCCCCGACTTTCCAGGGGCCAACCGCCACCAGGTTCAGGTTGGCCGGAGCAAACAGGCTTTGTGCCGTGGTACGGATATCTTCCGCAGTAACGGCAGTGCATTCATCCTGGTCCTGCTCGATGGTGGTGCGGATCCCCATCAGCTCGCCCCAGCCGTAGCGCACACCCATTTCATACGTGGAATCGCGACTGTAGTCCAGATCATAGCGATAGCCCTGTTTGATCCGTTCCAGCTCATCATGGCCAACCAGTTCGGTGGCCATATTCCCGATCTCCTTGAGTAACTCTGTCACGGCAAGGAGAAGATTTTCCGGAGCAGTGGCAAGGTCGATGGCCAAACAGCCCGTCTCGTCGTAGGCGGAAATGCCGGCGGTAACCGAATAGGTTATCCCGAGCCGTTCCCGCAGGGTCATGAGCAGCCGGGAACAGCCGCTGCCGCAGAGAATTCTCCGCAGCAGGCGAGTCGCCATCAGACGCCGATCAGCACGGGAGAAAGCACGGAAGGCAATCTGCAGGGCAATCTGGCTGTCCCGGTCTCTGACAAAGAGCAGTTGCGGCGCCTGCTGTCCATTGGTCACCGACAGCGTCTCCGGCGGCCGTGCCCCTTCCCAGGAGCCGAAATAGTGTTCACACGCGGAGAATACCCCCTCGGGATCGATGTCGCCGACTACCGTCACAACCCCGTTCGCCGGCACATAGTAGCGCTGCATGTGCTGCCGCAGATCCCCGTCGGTAAACGCGGCGATGCTCCCCAGCGTACCCACCGTCGGCATACCGAGGGGATGATTGGGCCAGAGCAGCTTGCTGGTCAGATTGTCCGTATTGATATCGTCGCCATACTCGTTGGTATCTTCCAGGGCTTCTTCGGTGATAATCCGCTTTTCCACCTCGACACCTTCCAGAGTCGGCTGGAGCAGCATGGAAGAAAAGATCCGTATCCCCTCAACGGCATGGCGGGGATGAATCCGGGTATAGAAGCAGGTGGAGTCGGCATCGGTGGCCGCATTGACACTGCCGCCCAAGGCCTCGAAGGCCGTTTCCAGCTCCAGGGTGGTGGGATAATCGGCTGTGCCGCGAAACAGCATGTGTTCGAGAAAGTGGGAAAGACCCTCTTTGGTCGGCGGATCGTGACGGCCACCAACCTTCAGGTAAATGGTAATCTCGGCGCTATGGAGATGGGGCA
>CAYSWG010000061.1:10409-11951 GCA_964434465.1 uncultured Geobacteraceae bacterium | reverse complement strand
ATTGTGATGGGAGCTTTATCGGCAGAAATCATGCCTACTGAAATAGGTTCTAAGTTGGAAACTCTCGAAAGTTAAAAATGGCAACCCCAAACGCAAACCCATCCGATTCTGTAACGGTACTATTCGATGTCGTTACACAGCATGCTGGTGCAATGGCCGGTAAGCTCAGTGATGCTGGACTTGCATTGCTAACTGGCCTTGCAGTGATCCAATTGTGCTGGACGATATTCAAGAACATCGTTGCTGAAGACGGGGGCGGGCTGAATAAGACCATTGGCGAGTCGATGATGCTGACCCTGACAGTCGGAATACTTGTTTGGCTCATCAGAGACCTGGACTCAGTAGCCAAACCTATCATCGATGGATTTGACTGGATTGCCGCAAAACTCGTTGGAGTGCAGCAGGGCCAAAATATGGCCACAGTTATTTTCGATGCGTTAGCCAAGATTGCATCAGATATTTGGGATGGTATGGCTTCTGACCAAGACCCAGGATTGTGGGACATCATCAAAAATACAATCGCAGGGGCAGGCTCATTTTGGCTAAAGATTTTAATTGTGCTCGCCTTAGCCTTAGTAGCAGTCGTTGCAGTCGCAATTTTCATCTGGAGCCAGGTCCAGGTGTTATTAGCCCTTGCCTTGCTGCCAATCTTCCTGCCGTTCTACATACTGCCAGTGACACAGCAATGGGCTGATGGCATGGTCAACTTCTTTTTCAAGAGCGCCGCCATGAAAATGGTAGCGCTAGTGTTGATGGCAATATGCATTCAAATGATCAACGGCACGAATGCCATGGTTGCAGCATCCAATGCGGATAAAATGGCACTTGATTTGTATGGAATGATGCAACTGCTTCTAGTAACGATCGTGGTTCTGTTCATGATGATCCAAGTGCCGTCCATCACCAACAACATGTTCAGCGGTCAGACGATTGGATTATCAAGGATTCTGCCGGGCGGAGTATCCCCGTCCAAACTGGCCGGCAAACCCGCACCTGGAACCAAACCTCCTACTAAACCTACTCCGCCTACTGTGACCACATCGAAGACCCCTTGAAATCGGCGCAAATTGTGGGATTCTAGTGTGGTATCGCATAACCAGCGAACCATTACAGAAATCCAACCAACTGCGAAGAACCGGAGAAATCTATGAAAGTCACAACCCTGATATTGCTTTCCTTCATCGGCATGATTCCTTGGCTGCAAGGCTGCTCCAACCCCGAGGCAGAACGCGAAGCGAAAAAGCAGCAGATCCTCGACAAATACAACGAGGAAGTGCGTGCTGAACGCGAGAAGCGTCGGAAAGCACTAGGAATGCCGCCTTTCGAGGAAAAGAGGTAGTCAGGCCATGCAGATTGGACGCAAACACTACTCAGATGAAGATGATTTCCGGGAGGAAACAATATCCCCTCTGGATTTCGCCCGCCCGTGGCTGCGAATGTGGCGTCCCGGTCGCTTTCGGAAATGGCGGCTGCTCGGGATTGCAATTACCCTATTGCTAGGTGCTTCATTGTTGCAATGGTTGATCGCGAGATCGCCTCAAT
>CAYSWG010000061.1:0-10395 GCA_964434465.1 uncultured Geobacteraceae bacterium | reverse complement strand
CGAGGCAGAGGCTAGCGTAATCAGAAAAAAGCTTGCCGAGCGCAAGCGCGCCCTGAGAGAAAATCTAAAGTTGGTCGCCAAGATCGACGCACAACCCGGCACAAAATCGGTCGAGGGCTCGTTCTACTGGGCTGCCATCGTCATCTGGCAGGACTATCCTTGGCTGGTCGTGTTAGGGAGTTTGGCCATGACTGCTTTGGTGCTAGAAAAAGGCTGGCTGATCATCAAGCATATATTTTTTTGACATCCTCCCCGGGCAACCTACGTTGGCCGGGGATTCCTTGTGAAGTCTCAAACATCAGAGGCCCCCAAGGCAGGTTGACGCTTCATCGGCCGGCCTGACAGCGCCGCATCCTCCACGTCCCTACGCCCAGCCGGTCGGCGGGCGATCACGGCGAGTCCCGCCGCATGTGCACCAGGTCTTCGTGACGTCACCCGACTGTGGAAGTAGGGCAGGGAGTGCGGGTGGGAATCCAGGTCTTCTTTCATCTGCGCCTCTTGAAATATCAGGCGAGTATGGGATCATTTTTCCATGAACACCCAAAACTTCACCAACATCAATCTCGCCCTGAATCTGCTCGCCGCAGTTGTCCTGCTGGCAATTGCCTTCACTTGGGGTGCCCCGGCCCTGATGTCGCCATCCTATCCGCAAGCCGAGATGGCCAGGTTATGCGCCCAGACCAAAGGATGCAGAAAGGTCGCGGTGACGAGTCAATGGAACCCTGCGAAAAGCCGTTACCAGCCCGTTGTCGAGGTCTTCTTCAACTCGATGTCCGATCAAGACAGGAACAACCTCGTGACCGAGGTACGCCGCGCTTTCGACGCAGCGGCTAGTCGGAACCCTATTTTCGGATATCGCTATCGCAATATCGTGGTGTTGTTCAATTATGCAAAGTAACCACATTCTCGCCACCATGGCCCGGATGGGCAGGGGAGTCAGTGTTTTCCTCGTCGTGCCCGCCTGGATCGCGACCATCGTGCTCGCGTTTGCCGAATCGTCGCCGGCGATGGCCTCCACCGCCTTCCGCGTGGCCTTCCTCGGCTTCATCATTTTGCCGGCGGCCTTCAACGTCACTGTCTTGACGCTTCTGGCTTTCGAGAAAACCAATGATGCCGTCGCCGAGAGCAAAATCGTCTCCAATGCCGCGCTCTACAGCCTCGTGCCGGCCGCGCTTGTGCTCCCTGTAGCGTACTGGCTGGTCTATGTCTTGACGGGGCTGCTGCTCGCCGATCGCATCGCAATCGAACTGCGTCTGCGCAAGATCAACCCCTCCCGCAAGACGATTGCCTACCAATCCGGCAACGCGGAGGAAACCGAACAAGCCGGTGAAGAATCCAGCGGAGTGACTTTTGAAGCCCTGCCGGCCGACCATACCCTGAACGATCTGGCCGGCATGCAGGACCTCAAGGATCAAATGCTGACCGCGGCGAAAGAAGCTCTTCAAGTTGCCAAGGGTAAAGGCAAGGGCAAGGGCAAGGGCAAGGCCGGCCTGCGTGCCAACAACCGCAACGGCATCCTGCTCTACAGCGAGCCCGGCAATGGCAAGACAGTACTGGCCGAAGGCTTGGCCGGTAGCCTCGGTTTGCCGATCATCAAGATTTCCTTCGGCAACCTGGCCTCGAAGTGGGTCAACAACACAACCGAGAACGTCGTCCAGATGTTCCGCGATGCGCGCGCCCAGGCGCCGTGCGTGCTGTTCCTGGACGAAGTGGATAGCATCATTGCCAGTCGCGATGCCATGGGTTCGAGCGAGGAAGGCCCGAAGACCACCAACCAGATCCTTACCGAGCTGGTGGCCTCGCGCGGCAGTGGCGTGGTCATCGTGATGGCGACCAACTTCCTTGATCGCCTTGATGCTGCGGCAATTCGGGAGGGGCGCGTCGATTTCAAGATCGAGGTGCCTGCGCCGGATGCCGATGCGCGTCGAGCCATTATCACTACCACCCTGAACAAGGCACAAGCCTCCTGTGAAGCCAGCGCTGTCGATCAGGCCGTCAAGCGTTGGGAAGGGTTTTCCGCATCGCGCATCCGCAGCGTCGCCGACCAAGCCGCGCGCCAGTCCAAAGGACGCAAGTTGCGCTATGTCGACCTGCAGGACGCCCTGCGCTTCATGCAAGGTTCCCTTGGCGAACGGATCGCCGAGAACACGCCGACCTTGGTCGATCTGCACATGCCGGAAAAACAGCGTCAGCCCCTCGTAGGCATCGCCAAGCGCATGGAATCGATCGAAGAGATCGAGGAACTGGGCGGCACGGTGCCGACCGGCGTACTCCTGGCCGGCCCTCCGGGTACAGGCAAGACCCTTGCCGTCCGCGCGCTCGCCAAGACCACCGGCTGGCCGTTGCTGACCAGCAGCGGAGCGGACCTGATGGCCGACAGCAAGAATATCGACAAGCTCATTGCCAAGGCGAAGAATGCCCGCCCGTGCATCGTCTTCATCGACGAGGCCGACGATGTGTTCTCCGACCGTCGCGCGGGCAGCAATTACAGCTCCGCGATCACCAACAAGCTGCTGACTGCAATCGACGGCGCTGGTGGCAAGTCGCACGACATCCTGTGGGTCGCTGCGGTCAACGCACCCGATACGATGGATGCGGCGGCGCTGCGCGGCGGCCGTTTCACGGAAAAGGTCTGGTTCGACAACCCGGATGCCGACACTGCGGAACGCATCATCAAGCAATGGATGGACAAGTCCAAGGCCAGGTTCGACGCGAGCCTGACGGCGGAACGCATCGCCGATCTCCTGGATGGGCAATCTCCCGCGAACATCCAGGCAGTATTGCAGCAGGCGGTCAACACGATGATCGCACGCACGAGCAGTAGCGGTGACAAGCGGAGCAGGGTCGTCACCCTGCCCGACATGGAAACCGCCCGCCTCGCGGTCGTCGGCGAATAATGGCTAGACCCGAGGAAGACCAGTCCGGGCAAAACCCGGACTGGAATGACAGCGGCGGATATATCCGAGAAAAGCGCATCTCCGTGCTCGAAGTCCTTCGTATCTGGCTGTTGATCTTTCGCCCAGGGCGCCAGCGGAAATGGCGTCTGCTTGGCCTGGTGATCTTACTGCTGCTGGTGGTGGCGCCGGCGGCTCGATTCTGACAGGCAAAACCCTGTCGGCCAATTGGCAACTACGCCAATAGTCCAATTCGGCATCTATTGACGGATGGAAACCGGGAGGCCTCCGGTGGCCTAATGCAGGCTCGCAATCCATTCCTGTAGATCATGGCATTCAACAAACAATCCGCCCGGTCGCGTACCGGGTCGAAAGACGTCAATACGATGGGGAATGCGCCCCTCACCGCTTACGAACAAGCTAAGGCGGAGTGGGCGGAACGGATGGGGTCCCCCATCGTCGAAAAGAATCGCTGGTTCCTCGTCTCGTTTCTTCTGATCATCTGCCTGCTGCTGGGCTTGCTGGGGTATGTCCAATTACTACCCCTGAAAACCGTCGAGCCATTCGTGATTGAAGTCGAGAAGCTCACCGGGGAAGCAAGAGCGAGCGCCATGAGGGCGAAATCTTATGTACCCCAGGAACGGGAGATCCGCTACTTCACGGCGCAGTGGTTGCGTCAGCTGGTCAATATCGATCCTGCGACACCGGACGCATTGCAGACCGCCTACTACCATGTGCGCGGCCCGGCTGTTGAAGCCTTCAAGGAATACCTGGCCAAGACGAAGGTGTTCGCCGAAATCAAGAGCGATCCATCATTGCGCCGCACCACGGAAATCAGCAGCCTGACCTTTATTCAGGATCGCATCATTCTCGCGCGGATCGTCACGACCACGCGGTCGACTCGTTTTGCGCCGGCACAGAAACGCTACGTCGTGAATATCAATTTCGAGCTCGAACCCCCGAAGGAAGAGAAGGATCTACTGTTCAATCCGATCGGGTTCTATGTCACCCATTTCGATTTCAGGGAAGAATTGAAGTGATCAAATACCACACACTCTTTGCCATAGCACTTGCACTGACCGCCTCCGTCAGTAAGGCCGAAGTTCCAGCAATTCCGATGCCGGCGGACACCAAGCTGGTGGTCTTCCCGTTCGACCAGAACAATACCTACACGATCCTGACGCGCCCCCGCAACATCACCAACATCGCATTGCACCAGGATGAGGAAGTGATCGCGATGGCGCTGGGCGACACGGCGCAATGGATGGTGACCGAGGTGCCCGGGCACATTTTCATCAAGCCGCTGCACCCGGATATCGTCACCTCCGGCACGCTGGTCACCAACAAGCGCACATACCAGCTTTCATTGCGCAGCAGCCCGGAAAGTGGCAAATACTACCAACGGGTTGCATGGGAATACCCCGATCTGATCGTGCTGAGGAACCAGCGCGCCGCGGAGGTAAAGGCCTCCATCGATCTCGAGCGTGCGAAGCGCGAGGCAACCATTGTCTCGCCGGACGTGAGCATTGAAAAGCTCAACTTCGACTACAGGCTCGACGGCAATGCCGACTGGAAACCGCAACAGGTGTTCGATGACGGCAAATTCACCTGGATTCGCCTGCAGAAGACCCAGGACATCCCCATCGTGTTTGCGCTCAACGAGGATAACAAGGCAGAACTTATCAACACGAACATCCGCGGAGAGTACATCGTGGCCCAACGGATCCTGCCGCGCATCCTGCTCAAGCTGGGCAACAAGGAAATCAAGATCACCAACCGCAAACTCCAGCCGTCTGTCTTCCCGTTCTGGAACTGAGAGACATGCCCAAGAATCCATCAGTCGATGAATGCTTGGTGACTTCGCCGAGTGACGCCGGAGAGAAGCGCGGACTTCCCCGTAATCTTCACTGGATCATCATCGGCCTACTGATCACCGCATTGGGCATCGTCATCATTGGATCTGCCGTGGACAAGGAAGCGGCGGACGCAGAAAAGACTGAGCAGCAGGACAGCGAAACGCGGAAGGCAGCCTTAGGAATCGCTCAGCCAGTCGACGCTCGCGGTATAGAGGGAATCAAGACCGAACAAGAGTCCACCGTACCGAGTATCTCTCAACCATCACAGCTAGGGGCCGCCGGCACGCCGGGATTGGCGAAGCTTCCTCCGGTACCGGACGATGGCGTGAAGGTTCAACCAAGAACATCTGCCGAACTTAGGCAAGAGGCAGACAAACTCGAAGAAATCGAGCGGAAACGCCAGCAGCGCGAGGAAACGATCAGTTCATCAGGGCTTCTGGCAATCAAGGGGAAAGGCATCAGGGCCGGTGAAACCACCGAGCGCTCTGCGCAAGCTCCTGCATTGGGAAGCGCCGAAGATCTCGCGCGTCTACGCAATGAAGCAATTGCCGCCACTAGGCAGCGCGCTGTTTCAAACCATCCCAGCCAGGAAATGCTGCTGCGTGCCGGTATGAACCAGCAAGGAATGTTGCCGGGGCCTTATGGTGTAGACCCCTACAATCCCGCAGCACAATCCGGCGCCGCAACAAATTCAAGGTGGCTTCAGGAGCAGGAAATGAAGGCGGCCGGAGCTTCGCAGGTATTGCGAGCCGAACAGCCTAGCTCTCATAACGTCCTGATGCAGGGGTCGATCATCCCGGTTGCTTTGGTCACCGCGCTGAATTCGGACATGCCTGGGCAGATTGTCGCGCAGACCACCAGCGATGTTTATGACTCGATCAAGGGAACGTCGCTCATCATTCCTCGCGGTTCGAAGCTCTACGGCCAGTACAACGCTGAAGTGCGGATCGGGCAGGAACGAGCTGTCGCGGCATTCTCCCGCCTGATTCGCCCTGACGGTAGCTACATCAACCTGTTAGGCATGCCTGCGGCAGACGCCATGGGACAGTCCGGGCTCGAGGGGGACGTAAACAACCACTTCCTCAAGATGTTCGGCGCATCGTTTGCTACGGCCGGACTTGCAGCTTTGTTCGACAGCAGCACCAACAAGACGGTAGTGGTGTCTGGCGGCAGCACCGGATCGGTCAGTGGCGCAGCTGGAGACGTTCTGGTTGATGTCGCCAAACGCATCAACCAGCGCAATTCGAACATCCCGCCGACGATTACCGTTCCTTCTGGAACGCGATTCGTCATCACGATCACCAAGGATATCGATATTCCGCCATACCGAGGCCGTTTGCCCGGTCAATAAGGCACTTCCAGCCCTATTGGCGGCAAGAAAAAAACAGGACAAATTGGAAAAATGGTTTCCATGAAACGAGGAACGATTGCGCTGCTCACAGCGGCAATTCTCAGCACAACCGCGCAGGCTTCTGACCCGCTCTCGTTCGATTATCGCGTCACCGGTTCTCCGCAACTGCGGCCAGTTCATGTTTTCCATGACGGACAGGACACCTACATTCAGATGCCCGATACCCTTGAGAGCAAGGGTGTCGTGATCAAGGATGCCGTAGCGGAACGCTACGGCCCGTACATTCTAGTGCGCGGCATACCGCAGTCGTTCACCATCTCCAGCAAGGCGGAGACCGCCACAATCACATATATCGGCAGGCCAGCCGGAGCAGTCGAGCAGCAATCGTCCGTTGCGGAGACGCGCTCCACGCCGGTCGCATCGAAATCAAGTGAAAGGCGCTCCGAGCAAACGGAACACGCCAAAGCTGGCAAGCTAACCATGTCAACAACGACGGATGCATGCGCGCCGAAGATTGTCCGTGACGAGGCTGCATACCTCATCGGTTTCGAGAAAGGAAGTTCCAGAATCTCGGAACGCATGGCCAACAAGTTGCGCGCCTCGGTGGGCGATCCATCCAACATCGAGAAAATCCTCGTCGTCGTTGAAAGCATGAAAGAGGATGAGGCGAAGATCAAGGCGCTCAAGGGCTACCTCACTCAGCTTGGCGTCAGTGCGGACAAGATTCATGTCGAGCGCAGGCAGGGAGGGAGTCTGGGAGCTGAAATGCGCATCATCCGTGCCCAGCTGATTCCTTGCCGCGATGGCATCACCATCGAGGCACCGTCACGCGATCAGGTCACAGTCCTTGCCAAGGGAGACGCCGGCTACATCGTTCGCGGCATTGCAGAATCGGTGGGCATGTTGTTTCGGGTCGAGGGCGAAAAGGTCTCGCTGCCCATTGAGATATCCGAAAGAAACAAGCCGTTGGTCCTTGTCCTTGAACGCATTGCGGGAAGACTCGACAAGCGTGCCGACATTGTGCTGAGAAACCATGAACTCGTTATCCGCTATCGCCAGAACTGAAACCATGAAAAAACTCTTTCTTACCGCATTCGCCGGCACGATCTTCTCTGGATATGCAGTTGCCGGAGGACTGGTCAATGAAACCGGCAGCAACCCGTTTGCAGGTGACAAGCAAAGCGGCGGCCTGGTGCAGGGAGCAGCCAAGCCGCAGACTTCGCAGTTCAGCGTCATCGGTGCTTCGGAGCGCGCGCAACCGATCAAGGATGGTTTTGGTCGTGATTTGACGCTGGTCGAGGCCATTGGCCAGATCGTGCCGCGCGACTACTCCATTCGCAACTTCGGAGGCGGCGACACGCAAAAATACAGCTGGCGCGGCGGCAGCGACTGGGTTTCGATCCTGCGGGAAATGGCACGCGATGAACCAGGCCTGCAGATCGAAGTCGATCATGAGCAACGCATTGTGACCGCCCGAGGTAGCACGATCCAGACGCCCACCGCAACGATGAACTCCAGGGTATGGGATATCCGTACAGCTGATGGCACCGTTTCCCGTGCGCTGCGGCGCTGGGGCGAGGAGGGCGGCTATCAGGTGATCTGGGAATCTCCCAAGGACTTCCCGGTGATGGCGACCGCGACGTTCTCGGGCAAGTTCGAGGATGCCCTCAAGGCGGTGATCGAATCGCTGGCCAACACGGATTCGCCGGTCATGGCGACCTACTACATCAACAATGTCGTCCATATCGTCCGCTACAACGGCCAGACGGCTGATCTGGGAGTCAAGTGATGAAGCAAACAAGTCTTCTGCTGGTCTGCGCAGCGGCATTTTCAACCGTACTGTCCGGCTGCGCAAGTTATCAAGCAACACAGAAAGAAGTAGATCATGCACATAAGGCAGCGACCGAACGTGTCGAAACGGCACAAAAGGAGATCGTAAGGCCGCGCCACGAGTCCGCCCTGATCAGGCACGTCAATATCGCGTGGATGGCCTCCAAGTCGGTGCCGCGCGAAATCGGTACTGCGCTGCCGCCTCAGTTCGAGGACGTCACGCTGAAGTTCGGCGGGCGTCATAACATTGCCTCGGTCGCCGAGATCATTCAGCGTGCAACGGGTGTCAAGGTGATGATTCACCCGGATGTTCAGGTGCCCATGAGGCAGCTCGCTCCTGTTTCTGGCGGTTCAACGACGCAAAATCCTGCTCAGGCAGCCACCACGCTGGCTGGTACGATGTCACCTGCTAGCGTAACCGCTTCCGGCCTTCCACCGGTGCCTGGGAGCATGCCGGGAAGCGCTGGAATCCCGGGCCAGACCACGATTACTCAAACCGCAGGTGCCAGCGATTATTTCATCGATGTGCCCGTGGTCTACCGCGGCCCCCTCGCGGGCTTTCTCGATCGCGTCACGTCGCGTCTCGGACTCGACTGGGAGTACCGCGACGGCAAGATCGAAATTCGCCGCTTCGTGACTCGGACGTTCACGATCGTCGCCTTGCCGGGTAAAACGGATTTCAAGTCTTCTCTGGGTAAGACCGGGGGTATCACCGCCGGTGCCACCAGCACATCGAGCTCGACCGGTTCGGGCTCGACCACGGGCTCGTTCTCCGCGCAAATGGAAGTTTCAGCCAATTCCACGATCGACTACTGGACTAGCCTAGAAGGCACGATCAAGGCCATGCTCTCCAACATGGGGAAGGTGGCGATCAATCAGGGCAGTGGGACGGTCACGGTTACCGACATTCGCGACGTCACCGACCGCATCGGGCGTTTCGTCGAGGAAGAAAATCGCACGCTGACGCGACAGGTCGCTTTCGAGGTCCAGGTTTATTCGGTACGTTCTTCCCGTGACAGCGAATTCGGGGTCGACTGGAACCTCGTCTATCAGAAGCTGTCGCAACTCTCGCCGGTTTGGGGCCTCTCCCTGGTTTCACCTGGCTCGCTCGTCGGTAGCACCGCTGCCGCCACCGGTGTGCAGATCCTCAAGACGGTTACCAATGACAAAGGGGCAACCGACCGTCTCAGTGGGTCTGAAGCTTATGTCAAGGCCCTCTCGAGCGTTTCGAAGGTTTCTCTGGTTACCTCGCAGCGCGCCGTGACCTTGAACCGTCAGGCAGTGCCGGTAGCGGTCACCGACCAGACCACCTATCTGGCGGAAACGACGCCCGGTATCGTCTCCACCGCTGGTGGCTCTTCTACGATCGGACTCAAGCCGGGCGTTGTGACCACCGGCTTCATGATGAACCTCATGCCGACCGTGACCGACCGCAACAGCATGGTGCTGACCATCACACTCGACATGTCTGAACTGCGCCGCATCACTTCCTATTCGGTGGGCTCGGGCGAATCGCAGCAGGCGATCCAGCTTCCGGAGGTAGCCTCGACCCAGTTCATCCAGCGGGTAGGCTTGCGGACTGGCGAAACCCTCGTGATCACCGGTTTCGAGCGCGTAACCAACGATTACGACCAGCGCACTCTGACGAAGGACATGTCTCCTGGCTTTGGGGGCTCATTCAATGGCGGCGTGAAGAAAGAGTCTCTGGTCATCCTGGTCTCGCCGGTCATGACGGAAGGCATCTGATCACATGGCGCATCATATGGATATCGGCAAGGACGCCAGGCTGATCTTCGATCTGATCTGGGTTCAGGCCGCCGACCATTCCAATAACGCCATTCGCGAAGCGGCAGGCGAAGCAAAGCAGATCGTCGTCGCCAAGAATATTGACGGCGATGCGATGATCGGCATCTACACGCCATCCGCTGAAGCCGTGAAGACGCGCCGCAAGCTGGTTTCATTCGCGGCTCTCATGGCGAGCCGGTTCCATGAGGAACGTTCGGCGCTCGTGATGGTGGATCTGGAAGACGGAATGTCGGCGGTGGCTGCCATCGCCAATGGCTTGCCGGTACCGGATACCGATCGATACGGACGGAACGAGGATGTTGTCGATGTGGCTCTGGAATTCGTCGCCGACAACCCGGGCACGAAGATCTACGGGAGCACGAACAAACTCGGCAGTCATCCGATCGAGCCGTTTGATATCATCGAATTCCTGAACGACAAGGAAACCAGAAGATATTTCCGCACCTGCCAGATCCGTCGTGTCGGCAGCAATCACAAAACCATCATCATGGCCGCGGCGCTGGTCTTGTTCGGCAGCTACGTTGCGTACGACCACTTCGATCAGAAACGCAAAGCAGAAGAAGCTGCGCGTCTCGCTGCTCAGCAGAAAAGTCCCGAGCAGATGTATGCCGAAGGTTTGCGGGATGCGATCAGACAGCAAGGCATGCCCGTATCGGTG
>CAYSWG010000060.1:0-11965 GCA_964434465.1 uncultured Geobacteraceae bacterium | reverse complement strand
GGAAATAGATCAACGTGTTTTTGGTCCATGACCTGACAGTATAGCGATCATCCGGGTTGCTGCCAAGGTTTGTCCCGTGGGCCGGATTGTCCCCATAAAGCTTCGGGCTCAGCTCGATTTTTTTTATACTTAGGGTAAGATGTGTACTGTCCACTTCCCTTTCAGGAGACAGCCTATGGGACAATCTGCCGCGCGGGATATTTTTGCCAAGGGATTGCAGGCCCTTGAAGACGGCCATATATATCTGGCGCTCTCCTGTTTTGAACAGGTCATGTATCTCGAGCGGACGCCGCTACACTGTTCCTACCTGGCACTCTGCCTCGCCAAAGTCCGCGGACAGTATGCCGATGCCGTGGCGCTGTGCGCTGAAGCCTTGGCGAAGGATCCGGACAGCGCTGTGATCTACCTGAATTTTGGACGCATCCACATTATGGCCGGCGAGCGGCGCAAAGCCCAGGACGTTCTGCGGCGGGGACTCCACTGCGGGGATAGTGCGGCGATTCTCCGGGAGCTGGATTTGTTGGGTGAGCGCAAGAACCCGCCGTTTCCCTCCCTGCCGCGAAGCCATCCTTTGAACAAAATCATCGGCAAGTTCCTGAACAAGCTGGGCGTGCGGTAATGGCCTGCCGGACGGTGTTGCGTTCCGCAGGCGTTGACCGGATTGTCCGGGCCATGCTACAGTCGTTGCCATGGGGATCCATGACTGCGAAGCAATTGTGCTTGCTACGATGGACTATGGCGAATCCGACCGGATCGTGACATTTTTTACCCGTGAACTGGGGAAAGTTCGAGCCATTGCCCGTCACGGCAAAGCAAGCAAGAAACGATTTGGCGCCGCCCTCGAGAGTTTTTCCCGCGTCAGCCTTTCCTTGACGGTCAAGGAGGGGCTGTCCCATGTGCAGCGCGCTGAATGCGTCGTCGTGTATTCAGAAATCAGGGCCAATCTGGCAAAAATCGGCTATGCGGGCTACGCCTGCGAGATCAGTGACCGTCTCCTTCCAGATCGACTCGCCTGCCCCCGGCTTTTCCGGCTGCTTGCTGCTTACCTGGAGCACCTTGAACGATTTTCACCCACCGTTGATGATCGGCGCTTTTTCGAGGCTAATCTTCTGAACATTCTCGGCTACCGTTTGCCCGTCGACCGGTGTGCCCGGTGTGCCGCTCCCTTTTCCCGGGAAGTTGAGGCCTGCTACGACACCGGTACGGGAGAGTTGCTCTGTAATGGCTGCTGCAGAACCGGGCGCCGCCTCGACGGAGAGGTTCTCCACCTGTTGGCTGTCGCGCTGAAAACCGGCCGGTTTGGGGTGATCAGGTTTGGGGTGGAATCGCTCCCGGCAGCCGGGTCAATTCTTGATGACGCCATCGCCCAGCATATGGTGAGACCCCTTAATTCACTGGTCTTTCTGCGCAAGGTCCTGGGCGTTTGCGCCTAGGTGGTAAAACCAATATTCCTTGACAGGAAAGGTAGTTACCGGTAGTCTATCCAATTCCTGAGTTTAGTGATAGTGAAACTCGGGTTCAGCTGGCAGCTGCCAAAATATTCCATGCATCTTGCGTGTCGGAGGGACCCGATTTGACTTTCCAAGACCTGATTCTTTCCCTGCAAAACTACTGGGCGGGGCAGGGGTGTGTCATTCAGCAGCCCTATGATGTGGAAAAGGGCGCCGGGACATTCAACCCTGCCACATTCCTGCGCGTTCTCGGACCCGAACCCTGGAACGTGGCCTACGTTGAGCCTTCGCGCCGTCCGACCGACGGCAGATACGGTGAAAACCCAAACCGCCTGCAGCATTACTATCAGTTTCAAGTCATCATGAAGCCGTCCCCCCTGAACATCCTCGATCTGTACATTGATTCCCTCAAGGCTTTTGGCATCAATCCCAATCAGCACGATATCCGTTTTGTGGAAGATGACTGGGAGTCGCCGACCCTCGGCGCCTGGGGGCTTGGCTGGGAAGTCTGGCTCGACGGTATGGAGATCACCCAGTTCACCTATTTCCAGCAGGCGGGCGGTATAGATCTGAAGCCGGTCTCCTCGGAAATCACCTATGGCTGCGAGCGGATTGCCATGTATCTCCAGGGTGTTGACAACGTGTACGATCTGGAGTGGGTGAAGGGTGTCAAGTACGGCGATATACACCATCAGAGCGAAGTGGAGTTTTCCCGGTATAACTTTGAGGAAGCTGATGTGGATATGCTTCTTCAGCTGTTTACCATGTACGAGCAGGAGTGTGTGCGCCTGGCACAGAACAGTCTCGTTCTGCCGGCCTACGATTACGTCATGAAATGCTCCCATACTTTCAATCTTCTTGACGCCCGCGGGGCCATCTCAGTTACCGAGCGGGCCTCCTACATCGGCCGGGTGCGCACTATCGCCCGACTTTGCGCCGAAGGCTATCTGGCGCTTCGGGAACAATTGGGCTTCCCGCTGTTGAAAGGGGGGGCGCGCAATGCGTAATGAACTGTTCCTGGAAATAGGCACTGAAGAGATCCCTGCAGCGTTTCTGCCCAAGGCAATGGCTGATCTGGAGACGCTGATCCGCAAGGAACTGGAAGCTGCCCGTATTCTCCATGGTGAAGTGCGGACTCTGGCGACACCGCGCCGCCTGGTACTGCTGGTGCGCGACGTGGTTGAGCGACAGCCCGATGCCGAAGTAACCGCCCTCGGCCCGGCAAAAAAAGTCGCCTTCGATGGGGAAGGTAAACCCACCAGGGCTGCCGAGGGATTCGCCAAGGGACAGGGTGTGGATCTTGCCCAGTTGACTGTGGCAACCACGGAGAAGGGGGAGTATGTGGCCGTCACCAAGCGCATCGTCGGTCAGCCGACGGCAGATATTCTTCCGGAGATTCTGCTGCGGCTGGTTGGTGCCATTCCTTTCCGCAAGTCCATGCGCTGGGGTGACCTTGAAGTGCGTTTCGCCCGGCCCATGCACTGGGTCGTTGCTCTCCACGATGGGGTGGTTGTGCCGTTTTCATTCGGTGCGGTCAAGAGCGGCAGCGCCTCCCGGGGGCACCGCTTCATGGCCAATACGACCTTTCCTGTCCGGGATTTCGAGCACTATCTTGCCGAGTGTGAACGGCACTTTGTCATCCCCGAGCCGGAAAAACGCAAGGAAATCATTCGCCGGGAGGTATTGCAGGCGGCCCGGGCCGCGGGCGGCCAGGTGCTTTCCGATGAGGACCTCCTTGACCAGGTAACGTTTCTCGTGGAGTATCCCAGTGTTGTCTGCGGCAGTTTCGAGCGTGAATTCCTCCAGGTTCCCAAGGAAGTGCTGATCACGTCCATGCGGGAGCACCAGCGGTACTTTTCCCTTGTTAATGAACAGGGCGCACTGTTGCCCCATTTCATCACGGTGAACAATACCCTGGCTGAAGATCCGGCAGTGGTGACCCGTGGTAACGAGCGGGTACTGCGCGCCCGGTTGTCCGATGCCCGCTTCTTTTTCGAAGAGGATAAGAAGGTGTCTCTTGCCGATCGGGTCGAGGGACTCAAGTCTGTTGTCTACCAGGCCAAGCTTGGCACATCCTATGAAAAAATGGAGCGGTTTCGCGCTTTGGCCGGGAGTCTCGCGGCGCGGATCTGTCCCGACCTGTGCGCGCAGGTCGACCGGACCGCCTATCTGTGCAAGGCCGATCTGGTGAGCGGCATGGTGGGGGAATTCCCCGAACTGCAGGGGGTCATGGGTCGGGAGTATGCGCTGCTGGGCGGTGAAGAGCCTGTCGTCGCCATGGCCATCCATGAGCACTATCTGCCCAACCAGGCGGGTGGCGACCTGCCTTCCTCGGCCGTAGGCGCCTGTGTGTCCATTGCCGACAAACTTGATACAATCTGTGGCTGCTTCGGTGTCGGCCTCATACCCAGTGGCACTGCCGACCCCTACGCCCTGCGCCGCTCGGCCATCGGCATCATCGCCATCGTCCTCGACAAGAAGTATGACCTTTCCCTTGCCGCTTTGGTTGACGAAGCCCTTGCCCTGCTCCGGAGCAGACTTACCCGGGACGAGGCGACGGTCAGGAATGATGTGCTGGATTTCTTCCGCGGTCGTTATGTCAACCAGTTGGCCGGCCGTTACCCAGTTGATACGGTAGAGGCGGCCGTTGCGGTTTCCTGTGACAACCTGAATGAGACGGTGGCACGTATCGCCGCTTTGGCCATTTTCAAGGAGCGGCCGGATTTCGAGCCGCTGGCAGTGGCATTCAAGCGGGTGGGCAATATTGTCAAGGAAGGTACGGACATGCCTGTTCAGGCCGGCCTGTTTCAGGAACAGGCCGAGCACGATCTGTATGCAGCGGTTCAGTCCGTTGCGGCAACAGTCGGCGAGCGGATCGCCTCCCGCGACTACCTGACGGCGCTGACGGAGATTTCCGGCCTGCGGGGTGCGGTTGATGCCTTTTTCGACCGGGTAATGGTCATGGCCGAAGATGAGGCTGTCAGAAATAATCGCCTCGCCTTATTGACCGGCATTGCCAGAATGGTCGGGGCAATTGCCGATTTCGGGAAACTTTCTGCCTGAACTGATGGCTTGATGATTGACTATGTGGGGCACAGGCGACGCGGTTCCGGAATGGCCGAAACGTTATGATGTGTCTCTTCACGTTGGGAATTTACCCCAGAGATGGATATCAGCACTGAGATTGAGGAGGATGAGTGTATGGCGGCGAAATATGTCTATTTCTTCGGCAACGGCACCGCGGAAGGCGCCGCGGATATGAAGAACCTGCTTGGCGGCAAGGGGGCCAACCTGGCCGAGATGACAAGCATTGGTCTTCCCGTTCCGCCCGGATTTACTATCAGCACTGAGGTTTGTACCGAATTTTATAAAAATGACCGCGTCTACCCATCATCACTGACGGATGAGGTCAACGCCAACATCGCCAGGGTGGAAGAGCTGCTGAGCAAAGGGTTCGGTGACCCGGCCAACCCGTTGCTTCTCTCGGTCCGTTCCGGTGCCCGGGCATCCATGCCCGGCATGATGGACACGGTGTTGAACCTGGGTTTGAACGATACAACGGTCCAGGGGATTATCAACCAGAGTGGTGACCAGCGCTTTGCCTACGATGCCTACCGTCGTTTCGTGCAGATGTACTCCAGTGTGGTCATGGGCATGACCGGTTCTCTGCTGGAAGAGCTGCTGGAGCAAAAGAAGGAGGAAAACGGGGTCCATCTGGATACCGAGCTGACTGCGGACGATTGGAAGGACCTGGTGGGGAAATACAAGGCCAAAATAAAGGAAACCCTGGGGCTGGAGTTTCCGGAAGACCCCAAGGAGCAACTCTGGGGGGCAATCGGCGCGGTTTTCGGTTCCTGGATGAACCAGCGCGCCATTACCTACCGCCGCCTGCATACCATTCCGGCCGATTGGGGTACTGCCGTGAATGTCCAGGCAATGGTGTTTGGCAACATGGGCAATGATTGTGCGACCGGTGTTGCTTTTACCCGTGATCCCTCAACGGGTGAGAATTATTTCTACGGCGAATACCTGGTAAACGCCCAGGGTGAGGACGTTGTCGCCGGTATCCGGACACCCCAGCCCATCAACCGGGCCAAGCACAAAGACGGTGATCTCCCCTCCATGGAGGAAGTTCTGCCCGAGTGCTACCAGCAGTTGGCGGCGATTCGTGAAATTCTTGAAAAGCATTACAAGGACATGCAGGACATCGAGTTCACCATTGAAAAAGGCAAGCTGTTCATGTTGCAGACCCGCAATGGCAAACGCACCTCCCGGGCCTCCATCAAGATCGCCGTGGACATGGTCAAGGAGGGTTTGATCGATGAGAAAACCGCATTACTGCGCGTTTCTCCCGATCAGCTTGACCAGCTCCTGCACCCGTCTCTTGATCCCAAGGCTCCGCGAACGGTCATTGCCAAGGGCCTGCCCGCCTCTCCCGGCGCAGCCAGCGGTAGCGTGGTGTTTACCGCCGATGAGGCAGAGGCGGCTGCTAAACTCGGTCTGAAAGTCATTCTGGTCCGGGTTGAGACGAGTCCCGAAGATATCCATGGCATGCATGCCGCCCAGGGAATCCTCACCGCCCGGGGTGGTATGACCTCCCACGCGGCCGTTGTCGCCCGGGGCATGGGCAAGTGCTGTGTTGCCGGTTGCGGCGAGGTGAAGGTGGATTACCTTGCCAACGAATTTTCCGTGAACGGCACCGTCATCAAAAAAGGTGATACCATTACTCTGGACGGCGGCACCGGCGAAGTAATGCTTGGTCAGATTCCCACGGTGCCACCGCAGCTGACGGGAGAATTCGGATTCTTATGGAATGGGTCGATTCGTACCGAAAGCTGGGAGTCCGCGCCAACGCCGACACGCCGAAGGATGCCCGCACGGCACGGGAGTTCGGTGCCGAAGGCATCGGCCTTACCCGTACGGAACACATGTTCTTCGAGGCTGATCGCATCGCTGCTGTACGCGAGATGATTCTGGCCGACGACGTTGACGGCCGCAAGAAGGCCCTCGATAAGATCCTGCCCATGCAGAAGGGTGATTTCATAGGTATTTTCCGGGAGATGAAAGACCTGCCGGTAACCATTCGCCTCCTGGATCCGCCGCTCCACGAGTTCCTTCCCCAGGAAGCAAAAGACATCGAGGCGCTCTCCGTGACCATGGGGGTCTCGGTCGAAAAACTGAAGCACAAGGTGGAATATCTCCATGAATTCAACCCGATGCTTGGCCATCGTGGCTGCCGTCTCGGGGTAACGTTCCCCGAGATCTACGACATGCAGGTCCAGGCAATCATGGAAGCAGCCTGCGAACTGACGAAAAACGAAGGATTTTCCATTGTCCCGGAGATCATGATTCCGCTGGTGGCCGTGGTCGAAGAACTGGCCAGCATCAAGGTCAATGCAGTGCGCATCTGCGAGGAAGTACTGGCCCGCTATGACGTCAAGGTCGAATACCTGATCGGCACCATGATCGAATTGCCCCGTGCAGCCCTGGTGGCCGATGAAATTGCCCGCGAAGCTGATTTCTTCTCCTTTGGCACCAACGACCTTACTCAGACTACCTTCGGTCTTTCTCGGGATGATGCCGGCAAGTTCCTGCCGTTCTATGTGGAACAGGGTATTCTGCAGGAAGACCCCTTTGTCTCCCTCGACCAGTCCGGGGTCGGCCAGTTGGTGAAAATCGGCTGCGAAAAGGGTCGTGCAACCAGAAGTGCTTTGAAACTTGGTATCTGCGGTGAGCATGGCGGTGATCCCGCCTCGGTCATTTTCTGCCACAAGGTTGGCCTGCACTATGTTTCCTGTTCGCCGTACCGGGTCCCCATTGCCCGTTTGGCTGCAGCGCATGCCGCCCTGCTGGAAGAGCTTGGCTCGGATCAGACGAGCCGCACGGTTTAGGCGGCAGGGTAGAACCGCGTTGAGTTTTGAATGTTGAATGTTCCGGTCCGGTGTATCTGGGCCGGGACAGTGCTCTGTCAAAAAAAGCTACTGCTGCTGGCAGGTTGTTAAAAACGTCATGAGGAAGGACGGATGCAAGGCGCACGGAGCGCAGCACCCGAGACATATCATGGAGATAGACGAGGGGGCGAGCAGCGCGCAACGCAGCAGGCGGCTCTCCACAGTAGTTTTTCAACAATGTGCCAGTGTGCATCCGGAAGCACTTGGCTGTACGGATACGGTTCCAACGCGACTTACCAGGTGGAAACAACCTACAGGAGGAATGGTGATGGCAAAGGGTGTGGTCAAGTGGTTCAATGAGAGCAAGGGGTTTGGTTTTATCGAGCAGGAGAATGGTGAGGATGTTTTCGTGCATTTTTCATCAATTCAGGGGGATGGCTTCAAGACTCTGGTCGAGGGACAGGCGGTGAGTTTCGACGTAGTCAAAGGGGCCAAGGGTCCCCAGGCGGCAAATGTTGTGAAAGATTAGTAGTGATCAGAAGTCGCGTTCAGAGCCCCGGAGTAATCCGGGGCTTTTTTGTGGGCACAAGGCTACGGAGGAGTTCCCATGGCAAAGGAAAAATTTCCCGTGACTGTGGCGGTGCGTGTGCTGCGTCAGCACGATGTTGCTTTTAAACCGCACCTCTACGCTTATGAAGACAAGGGCGGCACCGCTGTGTGCTCCCGCGAGCTGCAGGTCGCCGAACATGCCATCATCAAGACCCTGATTATGGAAGACGAGCGGGCGAATCCCTTTCTTGTGCTGATGCACGGTGATCGTCAGGTCTCGACCAAAGAACTCGCCCGGGTTCTCGGCGTGAAGCAGGTGGTGCCCTGCGATCCGGAAACCGCCAGCCGCCATACGGGCTATCTTGTGGGCGGTACACCGCCATTCGGCACGAAACGTTCCATGCCGGTCTATGTGGAAAAAACCATTCTCGAGCTTCCCCTTATTTACATTAATGGCGGCAAACGTGGTTTTCTTGTTGCCATTACTCCCCAAGAAGTACAACGCCTTCTCAAGCCAATTCTCGTTGCCGTTGCGCATATCTGATTAATCTGAGGGCACACGGACACGGCGGTGTAGAGAGCTGTGTGCCGGCTCTTCTCTCGTGTTCTTCCTGTGGGCTGAAATCAGTTCGAAGAAATCTGACTGGTGAGAACCGCGTTTACTTGCAGTAACTTCTACAGCACCGAACTATCGCATGATTCCCCAAAGTGAATCTTACTTGTGGCAACAAAAAAACAAATGATTGACAATACTCCGAAATAAATATTTGACAGCGAAAGGATGGTGTGCAATACTTCTGTATTAGAAAGTGAGGTCCGATAAAAACCCGTGTGCGTCAACACACGGGTTAACTCGGTAACTTTAACCGGAAGGCTAACCTGGTCGGGGCTAAAGTCACTTCGTCGGCAAACTTAGTGTACTGCAGTCGCCCCTGCCACGTCAAGCCTGCCACAACCCCCGCAAGGGAAAAGGAGAAAACGGTATGGCAGCAGCAGACAAGGTGACAGTAAAAGGGCAGTCAGGGGCGCAGTATGAGTTTGAGGTTTTTCCGTGGGGCACAGTTTTTAATTCGGTAGGCGGACTATATCTCGTGCTCAAGAAACAGCCGGGCAATTATGGGATTCTCTACATTGGGCAAACGGGTGATTTGTCGGAGCGGTTTGACAATCATCACCAAAGCCCATGCTTCACCAGGAACGGAAAGACCCATATTGCCGTCCGTGGAGAAGGTTCCGAACAGAGGCGGTTGGCAATTGAAACCGACCTGATTCGCAACTACCAGACAAGCTGTAACAAGCAGTAACAGCTGGAAAGGAGCCGGGTACGCAATGACTATAAAGAGTATACGAATACAGGACTGCGCCGATGTGCGTCCCGGCTTTTCCGCCAAAAGCGCCATAGTGAACGATCCTGAAGGCACCCTTCAGGTTATCGCCGCGCAGCATATTACCAAGGGTGAGCCCTACCGGTATGTCAAAGAGCATTTGCTGCTCATTTCGCCGCCAAAGTTCTACGAAAAGTACCTTGTGACCGCCGGCGACATTCTTTTCATGTCCCGTGGGACCAATAACTACGCCGTGCTGGTGGAGTCCGTACCCAGCCCGGCAATTGCACCACTAACGTTCTTCATCATCCGGCCAAAGCAAAATGTACTGTCTGAGTATCTTGTCTGGTGTTTCAATCAGGAAATGATGAAAGCCAAGCTGAATGAGATTCGGGCCGGCGCCGGTACGCCAATGATACCCAGCAGTGCATTCAGAGAAATTGCTATCCCGCTTCCTCCTTTGGCAACCCAGAAGCGGATTGCCGAACTCGGAAGATTACAGATGCTTGAGAAACAATTGTTGCAGCAACTGACAGATGCTACGGACCAATTGCATAAAGCTATCGGCAAAGTATTGCTATCAAATTCAATTCATCATAAGGAGTAACGCGTTATGGCTGCTCAGATATCACAGCAGGAAATCAATGATGTCCTCTGGAAGGCGTGCGACAGTTTCCGTGGCACCATAGATGCCGCCGAATACAAGGAATATATTCTCACCATGCTGTTCGTCAAATATATCTCCGACGTCTGGCAGGATCATTATGACGAATACAAAAAGCAGTTAGGCAATGACGTGGAACGGATCAAGCGGAAGATGGAGCGAGAGCGATTCATCCTTCCGGAAGAAGGTTCGTTCTACTATCTCTATGACAACCGGGAAGCTGCAAATCTGGGGGAATTGATCAATATTGCCCTGGAGAAGATCGAGATGGCCAACAAGGCCAAGCTCACCAACGTCTTTCGCAATATCGATTTCAATTCCGAATCCCGCCTCGGCAACACCCGCCAGCGTAACCGCATCCTCAAAATGCTGCTGGAGGATTTCGGCGATCCAAAACTGAACCTGCGTCCTAGCAGAATCGGCAGTCTGGATATTATTGGTGGTGCCTACGAATACCTGATCGGTCGTTTTGCCGCCGATGCGGGGAAGAAAGCCGGTGAATTCTATACCCCACCGGAGGTGTCAATCCTCCTCTCAAAACTGCTCGACCCCAAACCGGGAGAGCGCATCTGTGATCCGGCTGCGGGGTCGGGCTCTCTTCTCCTCAAGTGCGCGTCCCATGTCCGCAAGGTTTATAGCAGTGAGGATTGTGCCCTGTTCGGCCAGGAGGCGATCAGCGGCACCTGGGCGCTCTGCATGATGAACATGTTCCTGCATAACGAAAACAGCCCCCGGATCGAATGGGGCGATACGCTGCTGGAGCCCAAGCTGATCGAAAACGACAAGCTGATGCGGTTCGAGGTCGTGGTGGCGAATCCGCCTTTCTCCCTGGACAAGTGGGGCGCAGACAAGGCCGGTGAAGAGGCAAAACGGTTCAACCGCTGGCACCGTGGCACCCCGCCCAAGAGCAAAGGGGATTACGCCTTTATCTCCCACATGATCGAAACAACCACCCAAAGGACCGGTCGGGTCGGTGTGGTGGTTCCCCACGGGGTGCTTTTCCGTGGCGGGGCGGAGGGGACAATCCGCAAAGCCTTCATCGAGGAAAATCTGCTGGACGCAGTAATCGGTCTACCGGCAAACCTGTTTTTCGGTACCGGCATACCGGCGGCGATTCTCGTGTTCCGCCGGGACCGGGGAGAGCGTACTGATGTTCTCTTTATCGACGCCAGCCGGGAGTTCGACAGCGGCAAGAATCAGAACCTGATCCGGGAGGATGTTGAGGTCGCCAGGATTGTCGAGACCTATTGTTCCCGGCAAACGATTGACAAGTATTCCTATCTGGCTAGCCGTGAAGATCTCCGGGAGAACGACTATAACCTCAATATTCCCCGTTATGTGGATACCTTTGAAGAAGAGGCAGAGGTGGATATCGCCGCAGTGCAGGCTCGGATTATCGGCATCGAGAAGGAGTTGGCTGAGGTGCGGGAGCAGATGGCTGCTTGCCTCAAGGAGCTGGGACTATGAATATGGATATCCCTCATGGCTGGAGAAAAGTCAGTCTTAGAATAATCATTGAGAGATTAGATGCCGGGGTAAGTGTTAATTCCGAAGATCGTCCGTCCATGAATGGCGAGATTAGTGTTCTTAAAACAAGTTGTGTAGCAACGGGGAAATTCCAACCTATCGAAAACAAGGTTGTTGTTCAAAATGAGATAAAGCTTGTGAAGGAATCTCCCTGTGAAGGAGGAATCATAATCAGCCGAATGAACACTCCAGCTCTTGTCGGTGCAAGCGGATACGTAGATCGAGACTGGCCACAACTGTTCCTGCCTGATCGCCTTTGGCAAGCCAAGATATCAGACAAAAACAAATATCGGCCACAATGGCTTGCTTACCTTATTGCATCGGACCCAATGCGATTGGTTCTTGATAAAAGGGCAACCGGCACCTCTGGAAGCATGAAGAACCTCTCAAAGGAAGCATTACTATCGATTAGAGTTAATTGTCCGCCCCTGGAAGAGCAGGATTTCATTATTGGCACACTGTGTTGCTGGGATCGTGTCATCGACCTCACCGAACGCATGATCGCCGCCAAGCAGGAGCGTCGTACCTGGCTCATGCAGCAGCTTTTGACTGGGAAAC
>CAYSWG010000059.1:1762-12086 GCA_964434465.1 uncultured Geobacteraceae bacterium | reverse complement strand
AGATGCAGAGGGCATCGACCCGTGCCATGTCGTAAAAAAAGCCCGAGACCCTGTACATGCCGGCAAAGAGTCCGGCGGCAAGCCAGGCCGCACCCCGGGAGCCACCCAGGGTTCTGACCAGTCGCCACAGGATCAGGCAACTGCCCAGGCTGGCGGCAAGGGAGATCAGCCGGAGCACTATGAAACTTTCGCCGAAGAGCGCCGCCAGCGCCGCAGCCACATAGGGATAGAGGGGCCCATAGAGCAGCGGCGTATAGGCCAGGGTCGGCTCGCCATAGAGGGGCAGACCGGCCAGGACCCGCTGCACCTGCACCAGGTGAATTCCTTCCAGCCAATCATACTGGACGAAGACACCTGCCCGACAGAGGGCCAGCAGCGGAAAAGCAAGGAGGTACCAGGCCATGGCCACGGCGATAACCGGTCGGGCAAGACGCGCCACCCCTTCGGGAAAGCGGTGCCGGAGCAGGGCGCACGTCCAGGCTGCATAGTCCCGCAGGAACCACAGCGCGTGACGGGCAAAGAAGCCCGACCGGATCGGGCTCTGCCGGCCGCTGCGGGTCCGGAAGCGCACCCGGTGCCAGACTATTCCCGGCTGCTCCGTATGCAGCAGGGCAAGGAGCACATTCACCAGGCCGAAGCGGGCCGGGAGAAGGTCCAGGGCGGCGACAACAGCGTCCCGGCGCATCAGGCGGTAGGGAACATTGGCATCCCGCACCCAGGTGAGACTCAACAGAAAAATGACCGTACTCAACACCCAGGAAATCAGGCGCCGGATCCGGCCGTCTTCCCGACCACGCCGGTCACCGTAGTGAGTCGGTGCATCACCCCGGGCCTGCCAGAACTCCTGGAAGTGGGATGGTTCGCACTGGCCATCGGAGTCGATCTGGAAGACCCACTCCGCCTCCGCTTCCAGGGCCAACCGGTAGCCGTACAGGCAGGATTGGCCGTGGCCGCTATTGGCCTTGTCCACTACCCGCACCTGGGGATGACGCCGGGCCAACTCTTGAAGAATCTCCAGGGAACGGTCCGTGGAGCCGTCATTAATCAGGCAGAACACAAAATCATTGCCCGCTGCACCATGGAAAACCGGCAGCCATTCGGCAACAAAGAACCGCAGGCACTGCGCTTCATTGTAAACGGGTGCGACCACCCAGAGTTTTGGCATGGGAATTCCTTTGTCGCAGTTCTTCGACGAATGCCAGGATAACCGGCGCAGCACGAATCACTTGCACAAAGCAGCGACATTTACTATCTTTAAAAGCCCACCGGTCACCGGGAAATCAGCCCAACGCATCAGGAAGAGCGCATGTCACCAACCACAGCACCGATTATTGTCATCTCGTACAACGAAGAAGCGCGCAGCGCACTGCTGGCCAGCCTGCAGAGCCAGGAAGTATCTGCGGTCGCCTGCACAACGTTTCTGGAAGCGGAGCAGTTCGTCATCCAGACTCCCTGCCTGGGGTTCCTGGTGGATCTCACCTCAATCGTCAAGGCAAAAGGTGAAGAAAAGGTTGTTGCCTGCACCCTTACCAATTTCTTTCCTACCATGCGGGTCAGGACCATGGGGAACATGCTGGTGCCCATGACCATGCCCGGACAGGCGAAACAGGACAGCAGCCTCGGGGATTTCCTCACGAAAACCTGTGCCGCTTTCACGCCGAGAACCCTGCGTTCCTGTCGGCGCCATCCCCTCTGCCTGGCCACTTTGCTGCCCGGGGAATCTGCTCCGGTCCGCGCCTTTACCGGCAATATCTCCTGGAGCGGCGCCTTCATTGTCCACATGAACCCGGAACAGTATGCCATCGGCGACAGCATCTCCATCCAATTCCCGGAATTTCAGGTGGAAATGACGGCTATCGTTCGCTGGATCCAGCCCTGGGGCGGCCGCCGTCAACCAGGTTTCGGCGTCAGGTTCCACACTGACGGGCAAAGGGAATCCCCATTCCCCGGCTGTGTGCTGAAGCAATCCCGAAGCGCTGACCGGGACCGACTGCCCCACCCCTGAAACATCCCCACCGGCGAGTAGAAATTGCACCCCTCCACAGCAGATCAAAAAAGTTCCCATCCGGAAACTCCGGATGAGGCACTGTTACGCTGATGCAAACGCACCATGGCGGCCCGTGACGGAAGCCGCCGTCCCTCAGGGAAGCACGGTCTCCGTCGAGCGGCACTCACGGCAATAGTCAGCGGTGATGGCATCACGATGCAGCAGCCACAGCACCAGCAGGAACGGTGCGCTCCAGGCCAGGACCGTCACCAGAAAACTGGTCAGAGAACCGAAATAGAACAACAGGGATGGCGAACCGGATGCCGTCGCGACCCGGACGGTAACATTGAAAACCTCCTGGATCACCACCAGACCAAGACCAAACCAACACAATCTGATGAGGAGCCGGGGCGTCCAGGGTTTGAGCCGGAACAACAGAAAAGTCACCAGCAGCAGACTCGGGCCGAACAGGGTGCGCAACCAGGGAAACAAGCCGAACAGGAAGAAACGCTTCACACTGAACATGGTCCCCAGGTACTCGCTGGAAAGATTGGGTTGCAAAGCGGCAGCATAGTAAGAGGAAAGACCAATCAGCCCGGAGACGAAAACCAGTCCTGCCGTCAGGGCTGCAGCCACGCCGACCCGGATGAGCGGCCGGGGCAGTACCGGCCAGAAGGGTTGCTTATCCTGGGGCACCGGCTCAGCAAAATCAGGATTGCGCCGGGAACGGTTGAATGCCTCCAACTCCCGGCGCATCTGCTGCCGGTCAGGAAGTGGCGCTTCGTCGCACGGTACCGGGGCGGGAGTCTGGCAGGGCGGCGGCGCGGCCTTGTTCAGGAGCATTTTACGGTAATCGGCTCCGTTCGTGCCGCAGGTCGGGCACACGGCAAAGGTTTCATCGGTAAACGTAGAATACTGGCACACGGGACAGATGCTCATGAGGTAAGCGCTCTCCCGGGACGATTCCGGCGCTTCAATGACTATTACGGCCTTGCACCGGGGACAGGTGATTCGCTTGCCGCTACCAGGAACATCGCTGTCACTGACCGTCCCCGTCAGATTGCAGGAAGGACACTGGATTTTCATGCTGTGCTGCCTCCTTTGCGGTAAATGCACCTCTCGTCGATGTGGGCCTGCCGCCGTTGTAGAGATTCCCACAGGAACGCACCTTTGACAAGAGTTTTTCCCGGGTTGCCCTGACGCTTTCCCCCTCTGAGGTACATCTCAATCGATAATAACTCCCGATCACTGATCCGCAATTTTCCCGTTGACATGTATTCGTTTTTCCATATATATAGAATAAAAATCTATTTCACGAATCAGTTCGTGTACAGGAATTCACTACCACCACCATGAATGGAGGCTTACCATGGCAAAATATCTGATCGTCGGCGGCGTTGCTGCCGGCATGTCGGCGGCAACCAGACTGAGACGGCTGGACGAAACGGCGGAAATCATCGTTTTTGAACGGGGCGAGCATGTTTCCTACGCCAACTGCGGGCTCCCCTACTATATCGGCGACACCATCACCGAGCGGGAGCGACTGCTGATCCAGACACCGGAAGGGTTCGACAGCCTGTTCAACATCCAGGTGCGGACCCGCAATGAAGTGGTGGCCATTGAGGCCGCTGAAAAAAAAGTGCGGGCAAGGAACCTGGAAACGGGCACCAGCTACGAGGAGCATTACGACAAACTGCTTCTGGCACCGGGCGGTTCACCGGTAAAGCCAACCATTCCGGGGGCCGATCATCCGGCGATCCACACCCTCTGGACCATTCCCGACTCGGACCGGATCCGCGCCATGGTTGATGACGGTGCGGTGCAGAACGCACTGGTGGTGGGTGCCGGCTTCATCGGCCTGGAAATGGCGGAGAATCTCCACGCCCGCGGCATCACCGTCACCGTGGTGGAAATGGCCAAACAGGCCATGAACGTGGTTGACTACGAAATTGCCGCCATGGTGCACCGGGAAGTGGCCCAGCACAAGGTGGGCCTGCTCCTTGAAGATGGCGTCGCCGCCTTCGAGCCGACCGCAGACGGCGGCGTACTGGCCCGCCTGACCAGCGGCCGGACCGTGGCCGCAGACCTGGTGCTCCTGTCCATCGGCGTCCGCCCCAATACCGGTTTTCTGGCCGGTTCTGGCATCGAACTTGGTCCCCGGGGTCATATCATCGTTGACGAATACCTGCGGACCAACCAGGAGCATATCTACGCGGCCGGTGACGCCATCGAGGTCGTCCATCCCCTGACCGGACAGCAGACGGCCATCCCCCTGGCCGGTCCGGCCAACAAACAGGGCAGGATTGTCGCCGGCACCATGCACGGCACACAACCGCGCAGCTACGGCGGCACCATGGGTACCGCCATCGCCAAGGTTTTCGACCTTACCGTCGCCATGACCGGAGCCTCGGAGAAACTCTGCAGGGCAAAGGACATTGACTGCGCTGCAGTAATCATCCACCCCAATGACAGCTCCGGTTACTACCCCGGCGCCATGAAGATGACCCTCAAACTGATCTACTCGCCCGAAAGCCGCCGGGTGCTTGGCGCCCAGGCGGTCGGCTACAACGGCATCGACAAGCGCATCGACGTAATCGCCACGGCCATCAAGGGGAACATGACCGTGGATGATCTGACCGAAATCGAGCATGCCTATGCGCCGCCCTACTCCTCGGCCAAGGACCCGGTGAATATGGCCGGCTTCGTCGCCCAGAATATTCTCTATGGTCTGGTCAGCAGCATTACCTGGGCGGAACTGGCCGACAACGACACAAACAGCAGCCTGCTCCTGGACGTGCGCACACCGGCGGAATTCGCCACCGGCGCCATGCCCGGCGCCGTCCACATCCCCCTGGCCGAACTGCGCGGTCGAATCAACGAACTGCCCCGTGACCGGAAGATTATCGTCTACTGCAAGGCCGGCCACATCGCTTACAACGCGGCCCGGGTGCTGACCGCCCATGGCTTCGGGGACGTGCGCAACCTGTCCGGCGGCTATGAAACCTGGCAGCTGGCAACCGGCCCCCAGGAATCAATTATCGAACCGAGAAACAGTCACGCACCGGGCAAAGGCAAGGTTCTGGCACTGCATCACGTACAGGAAAAACAGCAACGGGTTGTTACGGTGAATGCCTGCGGCCTGCAGTGTCCGGGACCGGTCATGCGCCTGAAGCAGGAAATGGATGCATTGCAGCCGGGCGAAGCGGTCGCCATCAGCGCCAGCGATCCCGGCTTCATGAGCGATGCACCGTCCTGGGCACGGGCCACGGGCAATATGGTGCGTGACATGAGCATCGAAAAGGGCATTGTCACGGCAGTCATCGAAAAAGGGGACCCGGCGCCTCTCCCGGCAGCGCTCCCGGCGGGCACCGACAAAACCATCGTCGTCTTTTCCGGAGATCTGGACAAGGTCCTCGCCGGCTTTGTCATCGCCAACGGCGCCCTGGCCATGGGCCGCACCGTGACCATGTTTTTCACCTTCTGGGGCCTGAACGCCCTGCGCAAACCGGAAAAAGTGGACGGCCTGGGCAAAAACCTGATCGAGCAGGCCTTTGGCTGGATCATGCCGCGCGGCAGCAGGAAGCTCTCGCTTTCCACCATGAGCATGGCCGGCATGGGTGATGCGCTGATCCGAGGGATAATGAAACGCAAGAATGTGCCACAACTGGAGGAAATGATGGCCATGGCCATCGGAGGGGGCGCAAAGCTGGTCGCCTGCCAGATGTCCATGGACCTCATGGGCATCCGCCGGGAGGAACTGATCGATGGCATCGAGATCGGCGGGGTTGCCTCCTACCTGGAAGCATCTGAAAAAGCGGACAACAACCTGTTCATCTGAGGCATCAGCAGGCCATATCAGCTGGAAATTTTCTCGACGAGGTCCTTGAGGGTCAGCTGCCCAAGGGCCTCGTCTGCCGTATCCTCCACCTGCAGCACCAGTTCGCAGGCACGCGTTGCCAGCCCATCAGAATCACGGCAGGGGAATTCCTCGCCATGGCGCCGCAGGTCCCTTAAAAAATCCGCTACACGGATATGCTCCAGGTCCCGCCCCGGATAATAGGCATGCTGTCCTTCGGCAACCACCAGATAGCCGTGCGTCACCAGTTCCGTGAGCAGATGGTGCACGGTGCGCAGGGGCAGATGCCGATCATCGGCCAGCCGCTCGGCGGTCCAGGGCCGCTCCTCCCGATAAAAAGCCGAAGCAACCGCCAGCATGACAACCAGCGCCGTGGTCTCCCGGGCACGCCAGCTCAACTCTTCCGGCAGGAAATCATTGAGCAGCGTTCGCCGGTTCTGATGGGCAACGACAATTTCCAACCCAAACAGCACAATGATCCAACTGGCGAAAATCCAGACCATGAAGACCGGCAATGCCGCCAGCGTACCGTAAATGGCATTGTATTTGGCAACGCCAACCTGAAGATGCACATAGCCCCACTGGGCCGACTGCCAGACGGTACCGGCAATGACACCACCCAGCAGTGCCGAAGCAAATCGGACCCGGGTGTTGGGAATGAAGCTGTAGAGGCAGACCAGGGCCAGCCAGATACTCAGGTAGGGAATCAGTTGAAAGCAGAACAGCAGCAGGTCACCGAAATAGTCCGTTGCCAGCAGCCAGCGGACCAGACTCTGGCTCTGCAGACTGGTGGTGATACTTACTGCGGCCAGAAGCAGGATCGGCCCGACCACGACCACGCTCAGGTAATCGCTGAACTTGCGGTAGGCCGAGCGGGTTTCCGCAACGCCCCAGATGCTGTTGAAGGTTTCTTCGATGCTGCCCAACAGGGAGATAACCGTAAACACCAGGGCAACCAGACCGATGGCGCCAAGTGAGGCAACCTTGGTATTGTTGATATAGGAAACAATCCTGGTAACCACATCGCTGGAGCCAACGGCGAGGTGCTCAATAATCAGCGGCTCCAGGGCATTCTGCACGCCAAAACCTTTCAGGACGGCAAAGGCGAAGGCCAGGAACGGCACCAGTGATAGAATGGTCGTAAAAGCCAGGGCCGAAGCCCGGAGCAGGCAGTTGTTCTCAAGGAAGTTGCCAACCACAACCACCACCCCCCGCAACAGACTGCGCAGGGCGCGTTTCGGCACGCGCAGGCGGTCCCGGTCGCCACTGCGAAGCATTTGGTCAAGATACAGGAAAGCAGCCTTGTTGTTACTGCGACGCACATCCATGGCAACTCCTTGCCGGGAAGGTGTTAATGGGGTGCCGGGACGCGCAGATCGAAATCCGTTGGGCACCAGCAACGGGCGGACGCAAAAAAGCCCACGCACGGTGGGCTTTTTTGCCGGGCAGCTACTCCTTGTGGGCTTCGCTGATCCGCTCTTTTTCCTTTTCAATGGCCTCTTTGCCGGCCTCGATGGCGGAACTGATAATGGATTTCTTCTCCAGTATCACTTCTTTGCCGCACTCGTAGGTTGATTTGATTTTT
Source organism: uncultured Geobacteraceae bacterium (assembly GCA_964434465.1). GTDB lineage: Bacteria > Desulfobacterota > Desulfuromonadia > Geobacterales > Geobacteraceae > RPRC01. The sequence goes on along the minus strand of CAYSWG010000059.1, from coordinate 4,658 downwards.
TCCTGTGCATCACGGGTATAATCCCGGATTCTGTCCACGGCATCATCGGTCAGATCCTTGATCTGCTCACGGACTTCGCGTCCCGTTTTCGGTGCGAACAGCAGGGCCAGGCCGGAGCCGATAGCTGCACCGGCCAGAAAAGAAACCATCACTGTCGCCAAACTTGCTCCATGATCATCATTAGACATATTACTTACCCCCTTTTCCCTGAGATTCTGTCACAAACATACTGTCCTGCCGCTTTGACGCCGGTTGACAAGAGGGTCACCCGGGAAAGCAGATCAGCCACTTCACCAACAGCACCATTCACCCGCGATATAGTTCTGCCCGTATCACCCACTGCGGCCATGGCGGATTTCACGTCATCCACCCGGGAAGCAACCCCGTCAACCGTGACCTTCACACTGGCCAGCAACTCCTGCAGCTCTTTGACCGTGGGCACCAGTTCCCCGTCAATACGGGTAATGAGCCCCCGCGCCGTGATGACCGTCTGGCGGATCTCAATGAGTGCCCGCACCAGAAAGACGGCAACAACAACCAGGACAACCGCAATCACTCCCCACAGCATTGGTATAATATCCATCTTCAGTTCTCCGTTTCAGTGGCATACCACTCAAATTCCAGGTTCAGTATAAAGGTGTCCCGACGAAAAGCAAGCCGCTACGGGCATTTCCTACTTTTTCAGCTGTGCCAGCATCGCCTCACCCATGCGGGCCGGACTGACGGCAACAAGCACGCCGCACTCCTGCAGGGTGCGGATCTTGTCTTCCGCCTTGCCCTTGCCGCCACTGATGATGGCGCCGGCATGGCCCATGCGTTTGCCCGGGGGGGCCGTGCGGCCGGCAATGAACGCCGCCACCGGCTTACTCATGTTCGCCCGGATCCAGGCCGCCGCTTCTTCTTCTGCCCCGCCGCCGATCTCGCCGATCATGCAGACCCCCTCGGTCTCCGGATCGTCGTTGAACAGGCGCAAGGCGTCGATAAAGGTGGTGCCGATGATGGGATCGCCGCCGATGCCGATGCAGGTGGACTGGCCAAGACCGATAACCGTAAGCTGTTTGACCGCCTCATAGGTGAGTGTGCCGCTCCGGGAAACCACACCGATGCTCCCTTTTTTGTGAATATCGCCGGGCATGATGCCCACCTTGCACTCTCCCGGGGTAATGATGCCGGGACAGTTGGGGCCGATCATGCGCATCGTACTCTCCTGGAGCGCTCGTTTCACCAGGGCCATGTCCCGCACGGGGATCCCCTCGGTGATGCAGACCGCCAGGCCGATCCCGGCGGCAGCCGCTTCCAGGACCGCATCGGCAGCTCCCGGCGGCGGCACGAACAGCATGGACACGTCGGCGCCGGTTTCCCGCACCGCCTGCTCCACCGTATCGAACACCGGAATGCCTTCGATGACCGTACCGCCCTTGCCGGGGGTAACACCGGCAACGATGTTGGTGCCGTAATCACGGCAATGGCGGGTATGGAACAAACCAGCCCGACCGGTAATACCCTGCACAACTATTCTGGAATGCTTATTGACAAGTACAGACATTGCTCTCTCCGTATTTTAGGAACGTGGGGCGCTTACCCTGGCGACAATCTGCTCCACCCCTTCGGTCAGGTCATGGGTAATGAATACGTTGAGGCCGGACTCGGCCAGGAGCCGTTTGCCCTCTTCCACCAGGGTACCATCCATGCGCACAACTATGGGCAGTGCACACCTGGTCGTGGCGGAAGCGGCAATGATGCCCTGGGCAATCACGTCGCAGCGCATGATACCACCGAAAATATTCACGAACACGCCCCGCACATCCGGGTCGCCCAGGATGATCTTGAAGGCCTCGGCCACCCGCTCCGTGCTGGCGCTGCCGCCCACATCCAGGAAGTTGGCCGGTGCACCGCCATATTCGGCGAGCATGTCCAAAGTAGCCATGGCCAGTCCGGCGCCGTTGACCATGCAGCCGATATTCCCCTTCAGCTTGATGTAGGACAGATCGAACTCACCGGCAGTGATCTCCAGGGGATCGATCTGGGAGAAGTCCGTCAGGTCGCCGTACTCGGGGTGGCGGAACAGGGCGTTGTCATCGAAAGCGATCTTGGCATCCATGGCCAGCAGCCAGTCGGCGCCGGTGACCACCAGGGGGTTGATCTCCACCAGGGAGCAGTCCTTTTCCAGGCAGCAGCGGTAGAGGTTCATCATCAGCGTCACACACTCTTCGCAGAGCCGGCCGCGCAGACCGAGGGCCAGGGCCAGGGAGCGGGCCTGGTAGGGCCGCAGCCCAACAAAGGGGTCAATGGTGACGATATGGATCTTCTCCGGCGACGACTCCGCAAGGGCCTCGATCTCCATCCCCCCTTCGGCAGAGGCAATGAGGCAGTAGCGGGAGCTCTGCCGATCCAGGGTGATGGACAGGTAGAACTCCCGTGCAATCTGCACCGCTTCTTCCACAAGGACCCGGCGCACCACCAGTCCATCCGGACCGGTCTGGGGGGTTACCAGCGTCCTGCCGAACAGATCCTTGGCCGCACCGAGCGCCTCCTCCGCACTGGCGACCAGCTTGACGCCGCCGGCCTTGCCGCGGCCGCCGGCATAGATCTGCGCCTTGACGACGCAGCGCCCGCCCAGCTCCCGGGCAGCCCGCTCCACCTGGTCGGCGCTGAGCGCCACCCGGCCCCGGGGCACCGGGATGCCAAAGGCACGCAGCACATCCTTTGCCTGATATTCGTGTATATTCATGGAAACTCCGTGGTTAGAAGATTGGGAAAAACGGCGGCCAGTATAGCGGCAGCGCCGGTAAAGTTCAAGGGAAAGGGCTTAAAGGATATAGTCGGTGCTCAGGAAATGGGATTTCCGCTCACGGACGATATTGGTAATGATCTCCCGGTTTGCATCGGTTTCCCG
>CAYSWG010000059.1:0-1730 GCA_964434465.1 uncultured Geobacteraceae bacterium | reverse complement strand
AGATGCGCAGGGCATCAGACACCGATTGCGTCCCCTCGGCGGAATCTTTCCGGCCATTGAAGGGAAAGGTGTCGGGACTGCGCTGGCACTGGCTGTTGATGTTAATCCGGCAGACCTGGTTAACCAGGGCATCCACCAGCTGGGCAAGGGGTTCCGCATCCCGACCGAAGATACTGGCCTGCTGGCCATAGTTGGAATTGACCACATACTCCACCGGCTCCCGCAGGTCATCGTAGGGCACCACCGGGATGACCGGACCGAACTGCTCTTCGCCATAGAGGCGCATCGTCGCGGACACCGGATAGACCAGGGCCGGGTAGAAGAACGAATTGACGGCCGTGCCGCCGCCATTGATAACCGTCGCACCCTGCTCCCGGGCGTCGGCCAGCAGGCCGGTCAGGTACGCGGGCTTTTCCGGCTCGGGCAGCGGCGTAATGGTTACCCCTTCCTGCCAGGGCATGCCGCAGCGCAGGGCGGCAATACCTGCCGCCATCTTGCCCAGAAAGGCCTCGGCAATGCTGCGCTGCACAAAGATGATTTTCAGGGCGGTACAGCGCTGGCCATTGTAGGTGAGGCTGCCGCGGATACACTCGGCAGCGGCCTGATCAAGATCCGCATCGGGGAGAATTATGGCCGGGTTTTTTGCATCAAGGCCCATGACACAGCGCAGCCGGTGGGGCCGTGGGTGGGATTTGCGCAGGGCGTCGGCCACCCGGTTGGTGCCGATGAACGCCAGCACATCCACCTTGCCGGAAGCCATCAGCGGCGTGATGACGGCATCGCCGTCGCCATAGACCGTATTGACCACGCCGGCCGGGAAAGCATCGCGGAACGCCGCCAGCAGCGGCTGGAACAGCAGAATACCAAACCGGGGCGGCTTGAGCACCAGGGTATTACCCATGATCAGGGACGGAATCAGCGTGGTGAAGGTCTCGTAGAGGGGAAAATTGTACGGCCCCATGCAGAGCACCACACCAAGGGGCGCCCGGCGAATCTGACCGATGATGCCCTGCTGGATCACGAACCGGGAGGAAACCCGGTCCAGCTCCTTCAAGGCATCAATGGTTTCCCGGATATAGGAAATGGTCCGATCGAATTCCCGCTCCGCCTCCCGGAGGGACTTGCCGATCTCCCACATGAGCAGCTTGACAATGGGCTGCCGCTGCTCCTGCAAGGCCCGGGTAAAATTCCGCACACAGGCAATCCGCTCACCAACCGACTTGGTCGGCCACTCACCGCGGCCGTTGCTGTAGGCGCGCACCGCCACATCCAGCGCCTCCAGGGCGGCAGCCTCGGAAAGGCAGGGATACGTACCAATCAACTGCTGGACGGGGGCGCCATCCCGCTGCACCCAGACCGGCGACAGAACCTCCCGAAGCTCACCGTGCCACGGGCGCAACGCACCGTCAACCAGGTAGTAATGCTGACTGATGGGCGAGTCCAAGCGAAATTCCCGGGGGATCTCCTCCATGGTGGGAAACAGTGAGGCAATGGTAGCTTTCATGGGTGCTCCTGGGTGTGATCGTTGGACGTAGCAAGTGGCTCATGATAGTACAGCCAACCGGTGCCTGTCAAAAGAACACTCGCCACCGGCAATAATGGCTGCCAACCGGCCAACCGGCCTGCTACGCACGGCATTCAGTTTCTTTCATAAAGTAGCCGGTCCCCTTTTGCCTCTCGATTCGCAACGGACGCCCCATTTCCATCTCCCTTGACGCCGCCCTCCGGTA
>CAYSWG010000058.1:7859-12097 GCA_964434465.1 uncultured Geobacteraceae bacterium | reverse complement strand
CGAACCGGTACGATGCCAAGCATCGAGGGATTTTAAGTCCCTTGCGTCTACCAATTCCGCCACCCGGGCTAACCATATGATGCCAGAACCATGTCGGGCACCTCAGAAGTGATCAGGTACAGTTCAGTGGCTTAGTCGTTGTTCACCCTGTCCCGAAGTTCTTTTCCCGTCTTGAAGAACGGCGTCTTCTTCGCAGGAATCTGGACAACTTCGCCACTTTTCGGATTACGCGCTTCGCGCGGCCCTCTTTGCCGGATGGTAAAACTGCCGAAGCCGCGTATTTCAACTTTCTCACCGCACTGCAGGGCGCTTCTGATACTGTCAAACACGATGTCTACAACAATTTCAGAATCTTTTCTCGTCAAAAGACTGTTTTCCTCTATAAGTCTTTCAACCAGTTCGCTCTTTGTCATACCGGATACTCCTTAAAGCAGAATTTCAGATTATCGGGACTCACCCGGGAGATTTCATATCGGACCAGCAGAGCAGATCGCACCTAATCACGTCCGTTATTCTTTTTCATCTCCTCTTTCAGCAACATGCCAAGGTTTGAGGTAGCCTCCCCCTGAGAGTCCATAAAAGAAGCATAGTTGGTATTTTCGGTATAACCGGTCAAGGCCTTGATAGACAGGGCAACTTTCTTGTCTACGGTATCGACGCTCAGAACAACTGCCTCGATTTCATCGCCGACATTGGCAAAACCCTTGGCGGAAGGTACTTTATCCTGTGAAAGCTCCGAGACATGAACAAGACCTTCGATGCCCTCTTCAATCTCTACAAACACACCAAAGTCGGTAACCGAAGTTACTTTTCCCTTGATTTTGGTGCCGGATTTGTACTTGACCGGCAGTTCGCTCCAAGGATCGGAACAAAGCTGCTTGATACCGAGGGAAAGTCGCTCATTCTCGGGATCAATGTTGAGCACAACGGCCTGGATCGTCTGACCTTTGGTGTAAAGCTCGGAAGGATGCTTGATACGCTTTGTCCAGGACATGTCGGATACGTGTACCAGGCCATCGATACCGTCTTCGACACCAATGAATACACCGAAGTCAGTGACATTCTTGATTTGCCCCTCGATTTTAGTTCCAACAGGATACTTATCACCAATGGCAAGCCACGGATTCAGCTGAATCTGTTTCAGACCGAGGGAAATTCTTCTGCCGGGAATGTCGACACCAAGAACTTCCGCCGCAACTTCATCACCAACCGCGAGAAGGTCGGAAGGGTGGCGTACCCGTTTGGTCCAGGACATCTCGGAAACATGCACCAGACCTTCAACACCCTCCTCCAGGGAAATGAATGCCCCGTAATCGGCAAGACTGACCACCTTACCGACAATGCGGTCGCCTGTGTGGTATTTGCTTTCGACACTCAACCAGGGATCAGGAATCGTCTGCTTGATACCAAGGGAAATCTTTTCCTTTTCACTATCATATTTCAACACCTTGACCGTCACTGTGTCACCGATTTTCAGAAGCTCTGAAGGATGACCGAGCTTCCGCCAGGACATGTCAACGATGTGCAGCAGACCGTCTATGCCGCCCAAATCGATAAATGCGCCGTAATCGGTAATGTTCTTGACGATACCGTTGAGGATCTGGCCTTCGGAGAGAGTCTCAAGAGTCTTTTTCTTGAGAGAATCCCGTTCTTCCTCAAGAATAGCCCGGCGGGACAGGACCACGTTGCCACGTTTTTTATTAACTTTGACAATCTTGAACCGGAACGACTGTCCTATGAGCCTGTCAAGATTTCCCATGGGGCGAACATCAATCTGCGAAGCGGGAAGGAATGCAGGAACGCCGATGTCAACCGTCAGACCACCCTTGACATTGGCAACAATCTTTCCGTCAACAAGGCCGCCCGATTCCATTGCCTCTTCAATCTTGTCCCAGACAACTTCACGTTCGGCCTTTTTCCGAGACAGAACGATATAGCCGCGCACATTCTCTTTCTTTTCGAAGAAAACCTTGACGTCATCGCCAACCTTGACGGTCAACTGGTCATTTTCATCAAGAAACTCAGTAATGGGAACAAAACCCTCGGATTTGTAGCCTATATTGACGATCACATTATCAGGATCAATCTGGACCACGACACCATTGACTATTTCACCGACCTGCGGCTGACGCAAACTCTCCTGGAACAGCTCGGCAAAACTCTCTTTTCCGGCAAGAACGTCATCATCTTCCATATCCGCAGCAAAGCCATCCGGCTCTTTTGTTGTGCTGGTCAGATCTTTTTCATCGTTCATCAAGTAATACCCCCTAGAATATCTATTATGTTACAACGCAGAGCTTGAACACGCTTCGCGCTACTCTTGTTCTTCGGAAATCAGGGCAATCTGCTCCAGCACCTCGTCAATAACCCATTTAGGTGTAGAAGCCCCGGCTGTCACCCCTACCGTATCCACGCCGTCAAACCACTCACGGTGCAATTGCGAGGCTGTTTCAATATGATGGGTTTTCGGCTGCAATTCGGCGCACACCTGTGCCAAACGAGTCGTATTGGCGCTATTGTAACCCCCGATTACTACCATGCAATCCACCCGTTTGGCAAGCTCTTTGGCTTCTTCCTGCCGAACGGCCGTAGCATCGCAGATTGTATTGAAAACACGAATTTCACTTCCCTTGACCAGGCACTCAAGAACTACATTCTTCAGGTTTTCAAAGGATTGGGTCGTTTGGGCAACAATGCCGATCTTCCCGGAAATTTTCAGACCGCAAGACTGCTCTCCGGATCCAACCACATGGACCGGCCCCTTGGCATAGGAAACGATACCTTGAACCTCCGGATGTTCGGCATCACCCACCACTACCACAACGTATCCAGCCTGGGAAAGACTTTTTACATGTTCCTGAGCCTTCTTGACAAAGGGACAGGTGGCATCGACAACTTCCAGCTCCTTGCGGTCCGCCTCCTGCAGTTCCTCGGATGTAACGCCGTGGGAGCGGATTATGATCGCCCCGTTGTCCACTTCAGATATGCTCTTGAGAACCTTCACCCCCATTGCCTCAAGCCGCTGCACCACCTGTGGTGAATGGATGATCGGTCCGAGGGTAGAGGTGTCGCCACCCTTGGCCGCTGCCTCAAAAGCCATCTGTGTCGCCCGCTTCACGCCGAAACAAAAGCCAGCCTGTTCAGCAAGGAGGATCTTCACCGGAACACCTCACGAGTCGGCGCACTCTCCGCTCCGGCACCGCACGGGGAAGCAGCAGGAAACAGCCTTTCCCGAACCAGTTTTTCCATGAGCGCCAGCACGTCATCAATGGGAACCCCGTCGGAATCGATAACCAGCGCATCATCGGCCTTGCACAGGGGCGCGTGCTGCCGCTGCTCGTCCTGGACATCTCGCTCCGCCACTTCCGCAATCGTTTGTTCAAGAGTGACGGACTCGCCACGGGCACTAAGTTCTAGAAAACGCCTTCTGCCCCGCTCCTCGGTTGACGCGGACAGAAAAAATTTCACGTCGGCATCAGGGAAGACGATTGTGCCGATATCCCGGCCTTCGAGAACGACATTTCCGGAACGGCCCATGCGCCGCTGCTCGTTCAGGAGCACATCGCGAACGGTTTTGATAGCGGAAATCCTTGAGGTCAACAGACTGATCTCCGACGTACGAATTACGGAGGAAACATCAACATCGTTGGCAAACACCCGACAGGAATCACCATCCCGCTCAAAGGCAATGCGCAGTCCGCCGCAAATCCGGGCAATCGCCGCTTCATCGTCAGGGGAAATTCCTGCCTGCTGAACCGTCAGGGCCACGGCACGATACATGGCGCCCGTATCGATGTAGAGAAACCCGAGCCGATCGGCAAGTAGACGGGCAACGGTACTTTTCCCGGCGCCGGAAGGTCCGTCAATGGCGATGACTTTCCCGGCGGTGCACACGGCGGCGGTCATGGACGCACCGCCTCAAGCAAATTCAGGAAGCCGGGAAACGATGTGCCGATACAGGCCGTATCTGAAACGGACACCGGTCCGTCCGCAGCAAGGCCGGCAATCAACATGGACATTGCAATGCGGTGGTCGCCGAAACTGTCGACACTGCAGCCGCTGAACCGCTCGCTGCCGGTTATCACCATGCCGTCTTCCGTTTCCTGCACCCCTATCCCCGCCTTGGCCAGGTTGACGGCCATTGCGGTAATGCGGTCAGTCTCCTTGACCCGCAATTCCCCGGCATCACGGATCACGGTCTGCCCACTGGCGCGGGAAGCGGCAACACTCACAATGGG
>CAYSWG010000058.1:0-7805 GCA_964434465.1 uncultured Geobacteraceae bacterium | reverse complement strand
GGACGAGGAGATCAGCCACCGGCTCTCCAGACACATCACGCTTGTCCAGCAACTGGATATCAGCACCCATTTCCCAGAGGATATCAAGAATTCCTGTACGGGTGGGGTTTACGCCCACTCCGGTGATGAGCAATTCGGAACCAGGTACCAATAAAGCGGCGACGATGAAAAACGCTGCAGAGGAGATATCGGCAGGCACAACAACATCATTGCCGACAAGTGCCCGCCCTGGACGAACGCGCGCCCCGCAGGGCAACTGCTCGATATCCGCCCCGAAGTAGCGGAGCATTCGTTCCGTATGGTCCCGGGAAAGGGTCGGTTCCATAACCTCCGTCTCGCCATCGGCATAAAGGCCGGCGAGGAGCAACGCGGACTTTACCTGGGCGCTGGCAACGGGAGATGCGTAAGCAAAGCCGCGCAAATCCTGCCCCTGAATCGCCAGCGGCGCCTTGGTACCGCCACTGCGACCAAGAATACTGCCACCCATGCGGCGCAACGGTTCGATCACCCGGCCCATTGGGCGGGCCCGCAGATACTGGTCCCCGGACAATACTGAAAAGAAGTTCTGTCCGGCAAGCAAACCGGTCATGAGTCGCATGGATGTTCCCGAATTGCCACAATCGAGGACATCCTGAGGTTCACTCAACCCCCGAAGCCCCTTGCCATGAATGATCAACTGCTCACCAGCTTCCAATGCCTCGATACCCATGGCGCGAAAAGCATTGAGGGTGGCAAGGGTATCCTCACCGCGGAGAAATCCCCGTACTGTTGTCGTCCCCCTGGCGAGGGAACCGAACATGACAGCGCGATGGGAAATTGACTTGTCACCGGGAACCGAAATGGATCCCTGAAGGGCTTTTGCAGGGTGTGCGGTGTAGTTCTGCACGTAAACTCCAGGATTCGAATTACAGAATGGCGTCTCGGCTTCGCTTTGACTCGGCGAAGAATTGCTCCAGACCGGCAGCATCACCCTCCAGGATCAAGGCTCGGAGCCGGGCGAAATACTCGGTAAAATAGTCCATCATTTCCAGTACTGCCGGAGCGTTCATCACGGCAATATCCCGCCACATGGCCGGATCGGAGGAGGCTATGCGGGTAAAGTCCCGAAAACCGCCCGCGGAATACCGCAAAATGCTCTCATCGAAACGATCGTATCCCTCGACGGCATTGACCAGTGAATAGGCAACCATGTGGGGCAGGTGCGATATGGCCGCCACAATCCGGTCGTGCTTGGCCGCATCCATACAGATAACTTCCGAGCCGGCCAACTCCCACATCCTGACAACGGTTGCAAGGGCGTGGGGGTCAGTTCGCTCCGTTGGCGTAATAATGCAGCGCTTGCCCTGATACAGCGTCGCAAAGGAAGCATCAACCCCGGAGTTCTCTGTCCCGGCGATGGGGTGACCGCCAACGAAGTGCGTCCCTTCGGGCATCAGCGGTTCACAGGAACCCAGGACCGACTCCTTGACGCTGCCGCCATCGGTCACAATGCATCCGGGAGCGAGAAAGGGGGCAATACGCTGGAGAACCGGGGCGATGGAACGAACCGGCATGGCGAGAAACACCAGGTCCGCGCCGGCAACCCCGGCACAGGGGTCCTGGCTGTAACGGTCTATCACGCCCAACTCCACAGCCCGCTGCAGATTTGGCTCGGTACGGCCGACCCCGACAATCTCCCCCACAGCCCCTTTCTCCCGCAGGACACGGGCAAGGGAACCGCCGATCAACCCCACACCGATTATGGTCATCCTCCTGCTAAGCGGCATGACGCTCACCACGACGACATCCGTACAAAACACCGGGAAAACTGGTGAAAAACGGGCTCATTCGACGACATCCGGACGATAGTTCCTGGGGTATGAGCCGAGTATCTTGACAAACTGACAACACTCCCGCAACTCGGCAATCGCCTGAGCCACCGTTTCGTCGGAAACATGACCGGCAAGATCAAGGAAGAAAATGTACTCCCAGGCCTTTTTCTTCAACGGACGGGATTCGATCTTGCTGAGGTTGAGTCCCCGCCTGGCAAAAGGCTCGAGCATTCGGTAAAGAATACCCGGCTCATCCTTCACGGAAAACATCAGGGATGTTTTGTCATCTCCGCTTTTTTCGACGATTTTCTTGCCGATCACCAGAAAACGGGTAACATTGTTGACCTGGTCCTCAATACGTTTTTTCACAACTTTGAGATCATAGAGCGAGGCGGCAAATTCGCTGGCAATGGCAGCAGCATTGTAATCATCGTTAACGATCTGCGCTGCCAGTGCGGTGGAAGCCACATCAACCACCGGGACATTGGGCAGGTTCTCGTCAAGCCACTTGCGACTCTGGGCGATTGCCTGGGGGTGGGAATAAATCTTTTTAATATCGTCGATCCGCCCCGTACGTGACAGCAGATCATGGGACACTTCCAACTGGATTTCCGCGATGATCTTCAGATCACTCTCCATGAACATATCGAGTGTATGAGAAACGACACCTTCCGTGGAATTTTCAACGGGCACCACGCCGTACTGGGCGCGCCCCTTCTCGACCTCCTCAAAAACTGCAGGAATAGATTTTTGGGGAACGAGTTCCGCTGAAAGGCCGAACTGCTGCATGCTGGCCAAGTGGGTGAACGTTGCCTTGGGCCCGAGGAATGCCACCTTCATCTGCTCCTCCAAGGCCAGTGATGCAGAAATTATCTCACGAAAAACACTCTTCAGCGACTCATTGGGAAAAGGGCCGCAATTTCTTCCGGTGAGTCGCTGATAAATCTCCCGTTCGCGGTTTGGCACGTAAAAGTCCCGGCTCTCGCCGCGCTTCAACTGGCCAACGGCAATAACCGTCGCTGCGCGCCGGTTCAACAGATCCAGAATTTCATCATCAATTCGGTCTATGCAGTCTCTGAGTTCTTCAAGAGTGTTTTTATCGGACAAGCTGACTCACCTAAGAGGGACTTTCATTGTTGTGGGAAGGGTCAATTTACAGTAACTACCTGAAAAAAGCAAATCTTTTTTCCTGATGTCGGGTCTCTCCGAACGCAACAGCTCCCGGATTTGTTTTTGCCGGAACAAAGCAACATTCGCGTCTGCAGAATCAAATACAGCCTCGGTCCGGCATGATACCTGCTTTCCTCGAAGTCCGGCCCCACGCGCAGACAATTGAAGCTTCCTAACATTGCCACGGATATGTATAATGAAACCAGCTGTCACCATTGGTCGGTACACCCAGGCCGCCAGAGGACGCCCCTGTCCCGGCTTCGAAATCTTGGGTAGCGCCAATCCGGAAACCATGATGTGAAACGAGTGGTTTTCACTGTGGAAACGAGGAGTTTTCGTCATGGCAGGGAAATCAAGGGATTGCCCGGGTACGCCGTACCAGCAGGTCCGCTGATTGGCGCAGCCAGGGAGACATCATGCTCGCATGGTGGACAGCGCAGGCGGCCCGAAGGGTGAGGCCGCAGGCCGAATCAAAATGAACCGTTTCCGGATGAAAACCAGGTAACAGGAACGTATTCGATCATGATCAACAAACCAGCCACTAAAAAAATTTCTCTTGTCCAGAAACTGGTTATAACCTATGCAGCCATAGTCTTTTTCTGCATCGCCGCAACGGTTTTCTCCCTGGTTGGGCTGTACTCCCTGAATTCCATCGTTCTCGACATAGCCCGAAAAGATCTCGCTTACATCAAAACGGCAGAGGAACTCCGCACCGCCATTCAGGCCCAGGAACGCAGCGCCGCAAAATTCTCCGTACTTAAATCTCCGGAATTCAAAGAACTTTTTGATCTGCAACAGGAGGAGTTTCTCGCAAACATTGCCAGACTGCAGTCCGCGGACACCCCTCACCTGCTGAGCAAGCTGTCCGCCGATTATCGTAATTTTACCGGCAAGGCCAACGCCCTCTTCAAAGAAGAAACAACCGACCTGCGCCCCCTGCAGCTAACTGCCGCCGCAGTCGGCAGCAGCATCGAGGAACTCACCACAACCCGGCAAAAGCTCCTCAACGATAAACTCAAAAAAGCCGATGAGCGGCGGGAAAAAACCGTCACATGGACAATCGCCCTCTCCTGCAGCGGCTTTGCTTTTACCATGGGGGTCATGATCCTGTTTTATGTCACGTTCTCTTCCTCGATCCACAAACTGAAGCGTGCAACACATCGAATCGCCGAAGGCGACTTTGATTATGACCCGAATATTGCCGAAGGGGATGAAATAGGTGATCTGGCCAAGGATTTCGCAAAGATGGCCTTCCGCCTCAAGGAACTTGAGCAGATGAGTCTGGACGCCAGCCCTCTCACCCGCCTCCCGGGCAATATCGCCATCGAGCGGGTTATCACCAAGTTGCTGCAGAAGGGTGAGCCCTTTGCCGTCTGCTATGCAGACCTTGACAATTTCAAAGCCTACAATGACCACTACGGATACATAAAGGGCAGCGAACTGATCAAGATGACCGGTGAAGTCATCTACGAAGCGGTACAGAAGCATGCTGCGGAGAATTCTTTTGTCGGCCATATCGGCGGCGATGATTTCGTCATGATCGTTGATTCGGAAATAGCGGAAGTGGTCTGCCAGGAAGTCATCAAGGAAATCACCGCACGAGTACCGGACTATTACACCCGGGAAGATCTGGAAACTGGACACATCGAGGCTGTTGACCGCTTTGGCGTCAGCAGGGTGTTCCCGCTGATGACCATCTCCATAGCCATCGTTTTATGCCAGCAGGGCGAATACGATTCGGCAGTCAAAATTGCCCGGACGGCCGCAGAAATCAAGGAATTCGCCAAGGGAGCCGCAGGCAGCAACTACTTCATGGATCGACGAAAGAGAGCCCGATGAACCTGACAAGATATATCCTTGCCGTGGCACTTTTCATGGGCGGCTGTGCCACAGTTCCGACCGTAGACCCCTATATCGCCGAGCAGAGGCGGAAGCTCATCCTGGCACAGATGCTTTTGGAAGACAAAAAACCCGCTGCGGCCAAGGAATTGCTGAACACCATCATTACCACACCCACCGTCACCGGAGTGACCGATGAAGCATTGTTCCGACTGGCGCTCCTCAACCTGGAAGCCGGTGACCAAAGGATCGCCACCCGCCGTGCAGGAAGAAATCTGGACAGATTACTGAGCGACTTCCCCGCCAGCCCCTGGCACGTCCATGGGGCAACACTCAAGGGTTTGATCGACGCCTATGACATTGCCCTGGAAGAAAAAACCGATCTGGAGAAGACCGTCAGAAATCTGCGCAACACCTCTGCCACTCTCTCAAAGGAAAACAGGGAATTACGTCATGACCTGGAAAAACTGAAGAATCTTGATCTGGAACTGGAAATGAAAACCAAGAAGTGACCATCGCGGACGATTGTTGCACGGGAATCAGCCAACCAGGTATTCCACCACTGTATCGAAAAATCCCGAAGGTGTTGCCGGAAACACGAGGATCTCCCGTCCCAGGGCCTCAGCAGCCTCTCGTAGCGTCAGTGAATCGATGAACAGGTCTTCGTCATCCTTCAGCATCACATCGGGAATCGCCACAACCGACCCCAACTCCCTTTCCCGCAGGCAATCGATCAGATCCCTCCCGGCAAGGAGACCGGTCACCGTGACACTGCGTCCGAACAGATGATTCTGCGGAGCAAACAGCTGAAAAACCATTCCCGTTTTCTCCATGAGCCCATCAAGAAAAACCTTGACCAGCGGAAAAGCAGACACTCCGGTGACCACCGACACCGTGTACCCGCCCACCGGTCTGGCTCGGGACAGCACCTCTCTGGCGTCCTCCAGGAATTGCGGCACCATACCGACACCATTCTCCAGTTGGGGCAGATCACCATACGCTGACAACGGTAAAAAAGGTTCATTGGCCCTGAGAAAAAACTCATCGGCAAAAGTGAGGAACGGCGCGCCAAGCTGTTTGACCAGAGAATGACTCCGGGGCAACCATTCACTAAGGAAGTCCTTAGCGTAGTGACCGGTTACCGGTGTCAGGTCCGGCAGGTGATTACGGTGCACAGTAAGGCCTACGGGCACAACAGCCAGTGAAGCCACCCGGGGGGCAAGTGTCGCCAGATCAGCCACTGTCCGCTCAAAAATCATCCCATCGTTAATTCCCGGGCATAAAACCACCTGGGTGTGCATGGTTATACCGGCAGCGGCAAACTCCCGCAGGCGGGCCATTATATCCCCCCCGGCAGGGTGGCCGAGCAGTGATGACCGAACCATCGGATCAGTTGCGTGGACGGAGATATAGAGGGGAGAAAGGTGCTGCTCTTTGATTCTGGCACGATCATACCGTGAAAGGGAGGTCAGGGTGATAAAATTCCCACAGAGGAAAGAGAGCCGATAATCCTCATCCTTGACATACAGTGAGGAGCGCAGTCCCGGCGGCAACTGGTCCACAAAGCAGAAGACACAGGTATTGCTGCAATTGCGGGGAACCGGTGCCGCAAAGCTCAGACCGAGCGGTTCGCCCTCCTCCCGCTCAACATCCACCTCCCACACTTCACCGTTGCTCTTCAGCACTTCCAGGAGCAACTGATCATCACCAGCCAGATACTCGTAGTCAATGATGTCGCGAAGGGGTTGACCGTTTATGGATAGAAGGAAGTCACCCGACTCCAGTTCACAGCCTGCGGCCAGACTACCCGGTGTTACTCGCTCAATGGATATACCATATTTCATGATTGTTAGGCTGCTTGATACGGATGCTGGAGGTAATATGGACGAAGGGCAAGGTAAATTGCGTGAAACGTGCATGGGGACAGGCAGAACCCCTGCTGATACGCGGAAAAAAAGAGCAGAGTCGTGCCGGCTCCTGGTAGCCGAGCAAATCTCTGCCCTTGTGCAGCAAATAGTTACTGGTGCAGCCTGAAACTTCCGTCCAAAGAAGTGATATGGGAAATGGCGTGCTTGTAGATAAGGATATCGCCCTTCATCTCCAGAAGAACGGAAAAGTTGTCGAAGGATTTGATATACCCCTCCATTTTCTCACCGGACATCATATAGACAACCACCTTTACCCGCTCTTTACGTGACTGATTCAGGTACTGATCCTGAATATTGAATGGTGCTTTCGCCATACCCTCTCCTTTAATCAATAAAAATCATCTACAATGCGGTCAATAATAGCAACATTTTCCGGATATTCAATCCAATTAATTTCGCCATCGGGCCTGAACCAGGTCAGCTGACGCTTTGCATAGCGCCGGGTATCACGCTTGATCAGTGCCACGGCATCGTCATAAGCCAGATTTCCCTGAAGATAGCCGACAAGCTGCCGATACCCGAGGGACCGCAACGGTTTCAGCTCCGGAGAAAACCCGGCGGCCAGCAGTTGCTGTACTTCATTGACAAAACCATCCCGCAGCATCTGATCGACGCGCCGGTCGATTCGCTCATACAGGGTTGTCCGGTCACACTGCACCCCGATTTTCAGGGAATAATAGCGACTGCCGGCAAAACCATGCTCCCGGCGCAGTTCCGAAGCGGTCCTCCCGACCATACGGCATAACTCCAGTGCCCTGATGATGCGGAATTGATCGTTGACATGAATGCATCCGGCAGCCACGGGATCTATCCCGGCCAGTTGATCGTGCAGGGGAGCAGTACCGACATGTTCCACCAGGGCACGCAACTCGGAGCGATACGCTTCGTCAGGGCCAGGCGTATCCAGCAAACCCCTGGTCAGAGCGCGAAGGTAGAGCCCGGTCCCGCCGCAGACTATGGCCCGCTTGCCGCGACTGACGATGTCCCTGATGGCCGCGTCCGCAGCACGGCAAAACTCTGCAGCAGAAAAGGGCTCATGGGGCTCGACCACATCCAG
>CAYSWG010000057.1:10547-12132 GCA_964434465.1 uncultured Geobacteraceae bacterium | reverse complement strand
CACCTGTCGCCCGACTGCCGTGATCACAGCCAGTCGAAGGGAGGCCAGCCGCGCAGCAAGGAAATCCGAGGCCTGACCTGGCAGGGCATCAAGTGGGCAGGAACGGTGTTGCCGCGCGTGATTACACTCGAGAACGTCAAGCAGATTCTTCATTGGGGGCCACTGGTCGCGAAACGCGACAAGGCAACCGGTCGTGTCATGCGTCTGGATGAATCGGTTGCCGGGCCGGGAGAAACAGTCCCGTTATCCGAGCAGTTCCTTGTCCCGGACCCGAAACGGAGAGGGCAATACTGGAACAAGTTCGTCGGCATGCTGCGCAATCTCGGCTATCAAGTCGAGTGGAAGATCCTGTGCGCCGCGGATTTCGACACTCCCACGACGCGGGAGCGCCTGTTCATGGTGGCACGCCGGGACGGCAAGCCGATTGTCTGGCCGGAGCCTACCAACAGTAAAGAGGGTAAGGATGGCAAGCCGAAGTGGCGAGCCGCGGCAGAGATCATCGACTGGTCGATTCCCTGCCCATCGATCTTCAGCCGCAAGAAGCCGCTCAAGCCGGCCACCCTGCGCCGGATTACCAAAGGCCTCCAAAAGTTCGTTATTGGCAACCCGACGCCGTTCATCGTCCCCTTGACGCACCAAGGAACCGGCCGTGCGCATAACATCGATGAGCCGTTGCGCACAGAGACGGCAGCGAACCGAGGAGAGATGGCGATCGTCAATCCGTCGATCGTGCCCATCGCACACTACTCGGGGCGGGACACCGTGCATGATGCCGCAGAGCCGCTGCGGACTATTACGGCAGCCACGAAGGGAGGGGAGTTTGCCGTCATGACTCCTGTCCTGGCGAAATTCCGCGGCCAGAGCGAGGGCGCATCTGTGCAGGATCCTCTGCCTACGGTGACGTCGGGCGGGCAGTGCAAGCGGCCGGCCGGCGCTGCCCACGCCATGGGAGTGATCGCCCCGGTACTTGTCCAGACAGGATACGGGGAACGCACGGTTCAAGCGCCAAGGGCGTTGGATATCGGGCGTCCGCTCGGGACAATCGTCGCAGGGGCGGTTAAGCATGCCCCAGTGGTGGCCTATCTTGCCCAGCAAAACGGAGGGTTCAACGAAACGCCGGGGCATTCCGCAGAAGCGCCGTTATCGACCGTGACGAATCGTGGAAGCCAACAGCAGGTGGTGACAGCACACCTGGCCACGCTGCGCAACAACTGCATCGGCAATGCGGCGACTGCGCCTTTGGACACCATCACCGCTGGCGGCGAGCACCATACCGTCGTCGAGACAAGTCTTGCAGCCGAGGAGGGGGATCACGGCCTGTCGCCGGAGCAGCTCGAGGGCGCGCTGCGCGTATCCGCCTTCATCATGCGCTACTACGGCGAGGGCGGGCAGTGGAGCGATCCGGCCGCACCGCTGCCGACGATTACCACCAAGGACCGGCTGGCGCTGGTGACCGACTGCTCGCGCGCCCTCGACATGCCGGACGGCGAGCAGAGAGAGCGGTTGCGGGCGATGCAAGAGAGGGTGCGTACGCACAACGTCGGGCAGT
The DNA here is from genome assembly GCA_964434465.1 of uncultured Geobacteraceae bacterium. Taxonomy (GTDB): domain Bacteria; phylum Desulfobacterota; class Desulfuromonadia; order Geobacterales; family Geobacteraceae; genus RPRC01. The sequence continues at coordinate 10,583 of CAYSWG010000057.1, read as the reverse complement.
GGGCGTCGGAGTTCCTTGCCGAGCTTGCGGTGGTCC
>CAYSWG010000057.1:0-10537 GCA_964434465.1 uncultured Geobacteraceae bacterium | reverse complement strand
CAGCCGCTACGTCATCATCGATATCGGACTGCGCATGCTCACGCCCAAGGAACTCTACGCCGCGCAAGGCTTCCCTTCCTGGTACATCTTCGAACACGGGCACGACGGCCGTAAATTTTCCAAGTCGGCTCAGGTCAGGATGGTCGGCAACAGCGTCTGTCCGCTGGTAACCAAGGCGCTGATCGAGGCAAATCTCCCCGAGTTGTGCATCAGCCGCAAGCTCAAGAAGGCGGCATGATGGAAGGGTGAGATCATGGCGGAGTGGCCGGAGGTGCTGCGCGTGAGGGAATATCCGGCATAGCCTGAGCAGGACCAAAAACATCCGTGCAGCGCAACGGCATAACCGAGCTTGAAATCGAAGCGTTCTCTGGTTTACTGGTTCTCATCGACAACACACTACCGAGGAAACCAGAATGCTTGAACTCAAGAACATCAAAACCTTTCAAGGCATGGAAGGCAGCGGCTACAACGCCACCCTCTACCTGAACGGCAAGCGTGTCGCTTTCGTCATCGACGAGGGCTGCGGCGGTTCCCCCCACTTCCAGTGGGAGGGCAAGGACCGCGACGCCAAGAATGCCAACGAACAGGCGGTCAATACCTACATCGATGCATTGCCGCCTGAGAAGTGCCCTGATGATGCGGAAGATTGGGAAAAGACACTGTACGACGAGAACGGCTATCGCAAGCTCGACCTTGATGATGTGGTCGGCAACATGGTCGACGACTACGAAAATGCCCGCCGCCTCGCGCGCCAGAAGAAGACCTCCGTCCCCTTCACACATCCGGGCGTGGAAAAAGGCAGCTATCTCGTCATGAAGCACAATGGCAAAGTCGAGGAAGCCAAGGCGGCGATTTTGCGCAAGTACCCAAACGCGACTTTTCTTTAATCGGAAGGCGCGCCCTCCCCAGCGAGAAGCGGCATAGCATGCCAAATAGCCTCTTTGGCGGGTTGAGAGAGGCGGCGAGCATCCGGATACTTGGCTCCATCGAAATCATGGAGCCACCGCATGTTCTTCCGCAACCTCAAACTGTTTCGTCTTGAAGGCACCCTTCCTACCACTGAAACCCTTTCCGCAAAGCTGGCCGCGCGTCCGCTGCTGAACTGCGGAGCGCTCGACACCGCCAGCTTCGGTTGGGTGGCGCCGCGCCCCAACGCCGGAGGATTGGCGGTTTCATCCAATGGGCATTACCTGATTGCGCTCGGCAGCGAAAAGAAGACGCTGCCCGGCGCAGTCGTGCAGAAGCAGGTGATGGCGCTGGCTGAGGCCATTGAAAAGGAGGAAGGGCAGAAACCCGGGCGGGCGCGCATGCGCGAAATCAAGGAAAAGGTGGTGTGCGAGTTGCTGCCGAAGGTCATCGCCAAACCCGGGGGCACGCTGGCATGGATTGACCCGGCCGGCGGTTGGTTGGGCCTCAACTCCGCTTCCGGAAGCCGCTCAGACGAATTCCTCGAACACTTCATCAAGTCCGTCGACGACATCAAACTGCAGCCGCTCAAGACGAAAACCCCGGTACATGTCGCCATGACGGCCTGGCTCGACGCCGCCGCCGCGCCGGAAGGTTTCACCATCGATGAAGAGTGTGAATTGCTGGAAGCCACCGAAAAACGCTCGACGGTGCGCTATCTGCGCCACAACCTCGACACCCAGGCGATCCGACAGCAGATCGCTTCAGGCAAGCGTGTCACCCGGCTCGGGCTTACTTGGAAGGATCGCATCTCGTTCGTGCTTTGCGAGGATATGTCGATCAAGCGCCTGTCCTTCCTGGACGTCATCAAGGAGCAATCTCACCAGGATGCCGGCGAGGCTGGAGACTTGTTCGACGCCGATCTGGCCATCATGGGCGGCGAGCTGCGCAGCATGATTGCGGATCTGGTGGGGGCGTTGGGCGGACATGCAGAAGGCTAAGCGGCGGGGACTCGGGGATCTGGTCAATCGGATTCTCGACCAGTTGGCGCAGGAACGCACGATGGTCGGTGAAAGGGTCAAGCGCATGCCGATCGAACGCGAACAGGCTAGGCAGGCAGGGCAGCGGCGGCTGAGCCGACTATTTGACGAAGTGCAGAAAGCTCAGCAGCGAGGCGGAAGGTGCGAATAATGTGCGGCCGAGCTGCCGCACTCCTGATTATTGCGCTGTCGGGCGCAGCGCCCTGTGCCATGGCGGCGAACGATCCCGCCATCGAGAACCTCGAGCGGGGGATCACCACGCTGTTCGGCCTGGCAGGTGGGGCCGCTGAAGATTTGGTAGCGAAATTCCAGACCGGTCAGGTGTTCTACAGCGCCCACAACTACATCGAGGCATTGAAGAATTTTCGTTTTGCAGCGGATAGGGGTTTGCCGGAAGCACAGGCGGCGTTGAGCCAGATGCATCTGGACGGGCTTGGGGTAGATCGCAGTTACCTTGAAGCGGCGCGCTGGAGTCGCCTAGCGGCTTCCCGCGGCAACGTACGATCGCTGCGCATCCTTTCTGCGCTCTACGCCCGTGGGCTGGGGGTACCCCGGTCGATGGTGATGTCCTATGCGCTGCAGCACTTGATCGAATCCTTCGACCCTGCGGCGGCGAGGGAGGCCAAGGGGTATATGGACGAGATGGCGAAGTTGATGTCCAAAACGGAGATTTCTCAGGCCGGTGAGTTGGCGGCCCAGATGGGCATGCCGGGGAACTTCCTGCCGGTATTCGATGGTTTCGTGGCGGGGCTACGCTGACGCAGCCGCGGTACCCAATGCGCCGTAAGTGAGTGCTCGAGCCTTAATACTCAAAACAGTTTTCTCTAAATATGAGGTAGGTTGAATGCCAACACTAACACTGCACCACTATAAGAATCACGAAATGCCGTATGCGGCGAAGGTCGTGAAGAATGGAGAGGCTACAAAGCTGGAGTACGAAAAAAAGAAGATGGTGAAATCCTCAGCGGATAAGACGTATGGGGATTACCAGATCACGATCAATAAAGAGGGGTTCTACCTGATCCGGAATGCCCAGGAGAAGGAAAACGGCGACCGTCTGTATTTTTTCGATGCAAACGGGGCAGCCAAGTTTCCCTTCATCACTGACCCGGCCAAGGTGAAAGATATCAAGGCACGGATCGTGCGCGGAGAAACCATCACGCAGATTGCTATGGCGCTAGGCCTACGCTGAACCTGCGTATTCTGCTCAATCCCGCCAGCCAGAATGATGGCTAAAAAAGTGTCTACCCGGTTAAAGAACACCACCGGCGTAATCAGCCAAGCGAGAGCGCACGCAATCGCTCAAGACAATACATCCGGCGTGTTGCCAGTTTGCGAACCTATCAGCCAGATATGTCAGGCCCGAACCGCCTTCAGTGAGATAGGGGGTGTCGATCTGCTTGAGGTTTCCGAGGCAGACGATTTTCGTGCCAGGGCCGGCCCGTGTGACCAGTGCCTTCATTTGTTTCGGGGTGAGGTTCTGCGCCTCGTCGAGGATAAGGAACTTATTTAGGAAGGTTCGGCCGCGCATGAAGTTCATCGACTTGATCTTGATTAGCGACTTGAGTTGAGCAGCGGCGTTGTTCTTGGCGAGTTCCGGGTTGGCGCGCACGATGACCTCGAGGTTGTCGTCGAAGGCCCCCATCCATGGAGAGATCTTGTCTTCTTCGGTGCCGGGCAGAAAACCGATATCGTCGCCGAGCGGCACGGTGGCGCGCGTGATGATGATCTCGCTATATCGCGTAATCTTCGTTTGCGATAGGGCAGCGGCCAACGCCAGAAGCGTCTTGCCCGTGCCGGCCTCCCCGAGCAGCATCACCAGATCGATGTCCGGGTCGGTCAGCAGATCCAGGGCGCAGCTTTGCTCGACGTTCTTGGCCTTGATCCCCATGACCGCACCCTTGTCGGACTGATGGTTGGCCACTGAGCGCAACGTCGCGCTGCGACGATCACGATGCACGACCCGTGCAAGAATCTCGTCGTCCGGGATGGAAAGGAAGGTATTGAGACTCAGTGTCGCCGGCAAGGAGGAGCTTTGCAGTTTGAAGAGTGCCCTGTCCTTGACCTTTTCCACCTCCATGCCGTCGCCGTGCTGACTCATAAAAGAGGATGCGGCCTGGTAAATCCCGACCGGGAGTAGATCTGAGTCGTCGAGCACCAGGTCGTTGCGGTAGTCCTCAGCGGACAAACCAAGGGCGCGTGCCTTGATGCGTATGTTGATGTCTTTCGAGACCAAGACCACATCGCGGCGGGGGTGCTCCTGGCGCAACCTCAGCGTCACGGCGAGAATTTGGTTGTCCCCTTTGCTCATGTCCACGCCGGACACGATGATGCCGCTCTCGGCCTGATGTTGCAGGAACAGGCGGCCAGAAGCCATGCCGGAAGAGGGAAGGGAGAGATCAATGCCACTGGCCAGTCCGTTCTCGTGGCGGGAAATAATCTGATCCAGCAGGCGAGTCACGCTGCGGACGTTACGAGAGACCTCGGACATGCCAGACTTGTGCGCATCCAACTCCTCGAGGACGATCATCGGGATCAGGATGTCGTGCTCGTCGAACTTGAACAGGGCAGCTGGGTCATGCATGAGCACGTTGGTGTCGAGGACGAACAATTTGGCCGACGCCGGGGTCACGGTGCGCTTCCTGCCGGCTGGCGCCGACGATGCTCCAACAGAGCGGGAGGGTCGTGTGGGCTTCTTGGCGAGGGATTTGCTGGGAACCTTCTTGGCAGGCTTGGCGGAAGAAATAGCTGGGCGCTTGGGCATCTTTGGTCCTTTCGTTAATGAAGCGAGCGCGAGGACACCACCCGCGCGCCGGGGAAAAGCCTGATGGTTTCTCGAATTGTCGGAAGCAGGGAATCGGGAACGCTATCCGGCACCAGATTGAGTTCATCGAGCCGTGCCTTGATCCGCTGAAGCGCCCCAGGCCTGGCGAGGTTGAAGACCGGAATGCCGTTGCGATCGGCAAGCGCGATCGCCTGACCGGTACCCCCGGTTTCCCTGGAACGTTCGGCTTCTGTCTCGGCGCCATCTGGGGTCCAAGCCACGACGAAGTCGACTGGCGAGCACAAGTCCAGGCCAAGAATCTGATGGCAGTTGCGTGCCAGAAGGTGCTGTGCTTTGCCATCCACTTTGGACCAAGCCGGATGTAATGCGGCGGCCAGCCTGAAAGCCTCGACGCTCGGGGAGAACAAGGGAGAATCGTTGTCGTTGAACCGACGCCAGGGCAGGAAGATTTCGCTCGCCATGTCAGCACCAGACTCGAAGGCAGTGTCCGCGCCGGTCGCCCCGCCTGATCGCAAAACATAACCGTTGGCCGACAAACGACCGGCCACGCGGGAAATTTGCGTGAGGATCTCAGGAGGCGTACTGCGCGAACCTATCCCGGCGTAGGTTGGTCGAGGAGCGGCGGGGTGGGATATAAAGGGAATCCACTCCACCGGGAATGAACAGTTGTCGGGGGCATCCGCAAACAACGGTGCGATCTCGCTATTCGTAAAACCCGCAAGACCGCATCCGATTCGTGTCAGGAAGAAGGTTTGCTCTGGATGAAGACGTGCGTAGGTCTTGAAGTCGCTGGCGTAGCGGCGAATAACCTCGATTGGCAAAATGCCGAGATGGACATCCTTGGTGGGGATGGCGAAGCTCTTTCCGCTCGGCCCTGAACCTACTCCAGCCTGCGCCCCATATGCCTCCTTCGCGAGCAATGCAGCGCCCTTGCCATGGCGCCCTGCGAGATTGGATCCAAAGACGAAGACTTCACCGCTGGTCGGGACGCTGCCGTCCGGATGGGAAAGACGCATCGGGCCTACCCTGCAGTCGCGCACCTTAGCTCGCTAGATTTCCAGGCCAGAAACGCTGGGGCGCTCCGGTTGCACCGAAGCGGGTTACCTCGCCATTGGCGACGAGATCGTTGAGCGCGGAACTGACTTGCGCAGGAGAGAAGGCCGGGCTGACGCGCGCCAGAAGTTGCTTGCGCGTAAAACCATGGCCGGCGGACCTGAACACGTCGCGCAGCCGATCAACGCACTGTACTTTCTGGAGTGCGCCGGAATTGATCTGTCCAAACTCAGTTGTCTGCATAGAAATAAGAAAGGGTTGAGGGGGGTGCCTGGAAGGCAGATTCCGCGCCAGGCACGCGGTACTAGGGGGCAACATTGCGGAGGACGATGTTGCGCTCGCAGGCGAATCCAGCAGATCATGCCAGCCGCAGGACTCGCTAAGTGGAAGTGCAGTATCCACCTCAACAAAGATACAGAAGGAGCATGAAAATGTAAGTGGGGCAATACGCAAAATCCAGTGTCATTGCCGCTGCTCGCCAGAGGGGATGCCTTCTCCGGGGCGGGATGATTGACAGACCCATCCGATCTGAGCGAGAATGCAAAGTGCCGTAGCTCGCGGCGAAAAATAACGCAGCCTTTCAAGCCGTCGGCGCCCGCCAGCGCAATTCCCTCAAAGCCTCGCCTAAAGAATCCTCCGCGATGCGCTCGCCTGCCTGCAGGCCGCAGCGTCGATGGATTCTTGCGCCTTCGGGCACAGATAGCTGGGCTTCCAGCATTTCACAAGCCGTCCTCTTGAGACGGCGTTCATCAATCGTCCGGAGGGGCAGCAACACCACCCTCTCGGGCGGCGCTGTCTCTCTGACATCATCGAGAGGAGTCTGAAATGATCGTGTCCTGGCATCTGGCCGGAGCCACGCGCAAGCGGATCACGGTTAAAGGGGGAGGCGTTTCCGAAATCTTTGCCAAACTATCGCGCCGCGACCGTCAAGACATCACCATGAACTGCACTCACGTTACTTCCGTCCCGGACGGTGGAATCACTAAAGCGCAGATCATCCGCAAGCGAGAAGAAGTCAATCTCGCCTACAGCACCTACGGGTTTCACTCGGCGGAATACCAGCGATCGTTCGATGAACTGCACGACATGAATCTCGTATTTATGGCGCAGCAGTATCGCAACGCCCGCGGATTGCCGACGAATACCAGAACCCCGTACTGCCCGTAGCACCCACGAACCGCATCAGGCGCATGCATGGTGTGGCTTTATCAACCGCCCGAAGGGGGGAGCATTCCATCCCTTCAGGATGGTTGGTTCCTGAAATTATGAGGAGAAGTTATGACAAGCAACAAGGAAGAGCAATCGGCCTTGAAAAGCGCCATTGCAGGCTGCTTGGTTAAGCAAGGATGGAGAATCGTGCAACAACCGAGCGGAGCATTTGCAGCAAAGATCTTCCAGACAGCAGTTGGTCCAAAGGAGGCGCATGCCTACCTCGTAGAAGGCGCACACTACTGCACCTTGTCCGCCTGTTACTGGAGTGAGGGCCGAAATGCCCTCGACCCGGTCTGGGTCAAGGTTGAGGCGGCAAACGAAGAAGAAGCAATCTGCAGTCGGGTGGAAGTGTTCTCAGCGAGCGTGAGTGCGAGAGTTGCTGGGACGTATGCCGCAAGGCTGTTCAAGTTGGGCGTAACGCCCAACCGCCAACCCCAGGGACTGCGCGAGGCGAAGTTCCAGTTGGACGCCTACGGTGAGGAGGTCTTCGAGGGCCTGACTGATGGTCAGCGCTGGAACGGTTGGGCTTGCCCGCTGTTCACGAAGGAAGTCGGCCTACGAATCGCTGAGGTCAACAACGCGATCGATGGTTGCGGCCGGTTGTACTACGACTCGGAGCATGATGCCTTTATTGCCGAACTCGCAGAGTATGACGAGCCGTACATTTTCGAAGTGGTGCAGGTTGTCGGGGTGAAGTATTTCCCGATCGGTTCGCACTACTGGACATGGACAACAATGGATTAGCGTGTGTCCAGGTTCATTCATCAACCCATTGGGGTCGCGTTTCCCTGATGGGGATGCGCGACTCCGCAAGCATAGGAGTCATACATGGACATGATCGAACCGTGCAGGTTCGGCAAGCCGAGATTTGCCCTGCCGGGCGACAAGCTGAAGGACAAGTACCTTCTGCCGGTCTCTGGTGGGGCGGATTCCTCGGCCCTCGCCGTGCTGATGCATGAATTGCACCCTGAAGTCGGCTGGGAGATGTGCTTCACCGACACGCTGGCGGAGTCCCCGGAGCTGTACGAGAGTCTGCAACGGCTGGAGGCGTACCTTGGCAAGCAGATCACCCGGATTACTCCTGAAAAGGGGTTGTACGAGTTGATTGCCGAGTACAACGGGTTTTTGCCCTCGGCCCAATCCCGGTACTGCACCCGGGAACTCAAGCTGGTCCCGTTCAGCAATTGGATCAAGCGGTACGATGGCATCCAGAAATGGATGTTCGTCGGGATCCGGGCGGACGAGAGCAGCCGGGTGGCTTTCACCCTCAATGAAGTGGAAACCGTGATGCCGTTCGTGGATCTCGGCCTGCGGCGCGAAGATATATTCGCCATCCTTACCCGTTCGGTGGGAGTGCCGAAGTTCTATCGCTACCGCAGTCGCAGCGGGTGTGAGGCATGCCCGTTCCAACGCCGCTCCGAAATCGTGGGGCTGCTGCGGTACGAGCCGGACGCGTTCAATCGGGCCATGGCCTACGAGAAGATCACGGAGGAAGATAAGGGGCGACACCCGGAAGCACCGTCGCTCTCATCGGAGACCGGGATTGCCCTCAACTGGCTGACCTTGCCGCGACCGACCCGCGAGAACACCGAGGGTCGCGCACGATCCGTGAAGAAGCAGGCGAACCTGTCGCTCTTTGGTGAAAACCAGCGGGGCATCTTCGTAGGCGCCGAGTTCTTCATGGACGGGTGGATGTCTGATACCGATTTCATCTGGCATCAGAACATCATCAGCTACAGCCCGACGCTGGCACAAATCAAGCGGCAGATCGATGACCGCTACCGGCTTCTGTTGTCCTCGTCGGAAACATGGGACATGACGCCGGATGAGGTGCGCCGCAAGGCGAAGTTCGCGATCTATTACATCGAGTTGCCGGAAACGGTGTTCGATCCGGATCGGCCCGAGGGTGGTTACACCTGGAGGCAGGGCGAATCCTTCGCGCAACTGCGTCACATCATCCAGTGGGCAACCCGGGCGCTCCACGCTGAAGGCCTCCGCCAGGAGGCCGCCGGCAAGGCGCGTTCGGAACTGTCCTGGCAGTATGAGCAGATCGAAGCCAGCAAGAAGGGTTTGGCAAGCGCCAGACACGAAATGGGGGCCGTCGTTTCAAGCGCATGGTATGAAGCAGACGAATCCGAGCCAGTGATGGACGAGGAGGAGGAGCTGATGACCACGCCTTGCCCGATGTGTCACCTTTGAGCAGAAAACCCATGGGGCCGGCGCGAGCCGGCCCTTGTGGGCCTCGATGAGAATACTGTGTACTGCGCGCCGGGCAGCGGCGTACAATCCACAGAATTCTTGCGTCCGGTTCACCGGGCACTAGATAGCTGGGCTTCCAGCATTTCACCAGTCCGACATGGACGATCTTTCAACCCCGTGGGGCGCTTATCCCGCGGGATGAAGCTCCACGCCAACACCAAGGAGCTTCAATGGCAACAATCACAGTCAATTACTGTGGCATGGAGGGAACCGGAGAAACGGTGACCAAGGCAAAGCAGGATGCCGCTCGCAAGATCGAGGCTGTCCTGTTCGGCAACTGGGATCCATACATTCTCTTTCACCATGGCATGGTTGCGGTAGTCAGCAGGATCCCCGGTAATTCCGCAAGGCAGTGGGGGTATGCGCTGGCCACTCCAGAGGACGGCAGTCGCGACATCTGGCAAACCGCCAACTACGAAACCAGGGAAGCTGCGATTGCTGATGCGGCTTCACATCTGGCGCAAAACGCCGGGACGTATGCCGGCCTGGAGAAGTATCTGTCACGCAACAAGCAGCTTGACCTGGACAGCTATTTTGTCTGGCAGGAGGCTTACGCAAAGGCGAAAGCGCTCGGATACAACGATACCGAGTGCCGTCACCAGGCAGATATTGCCCGGACCGGGAGATACCTGTCATGAGTGTGATCAGCTACGCAATCCGCTCTCCTGACGGCAAGCAGCAGGTAGTGAAACGCGAACTGTTGCACGCGCTTCGCTTCTTGGAAAAGTCCCCTGACGACTGGTATGCCGAAGAGTTCTTCGATGGCACGATCAGCCGTGGATTTCCTCTCGTGGCAGAGCCTCACTCCCGTCCAGAGATGCGCAAGGCGATTACCTTGCTCGAACTTCCGGCAACATCGGATCCAGTCGAGGATAAGGACAAGACTCAAATGCTTCATCAGCTTCGCAAGAATCTCGGTGAACTGTCGCGCGCCTACTGGGTGGCGCGATCCATCTAATCACAACCCTTCGGGGCATCACGCCCCACGGGGCGTTGTGCCTCCGAATCTTTTCAAAGGAGGCAACAAAATGGGCTCAACCTACTCGGTTGATAAACGGGCGGCGGCACTGGTGGCGCCGAACGGCACAATCTACTATGCGCTATTCGAGCAAAACTACGAGTCAAACGTGTGGCCGCGGACTCCGCACTGGTGCGCGCGCTTCTTCGGTACCGCCGAAGCGTGCATGGAACGGATCGTCGCGTGGTCGACTGACTGCGAAGGTGGCATGCTGAAAGGCAGCAAGGGAGACATCTCGCCGAGCACCTACATCAAGCAATGGCG
>CAYSWG010000056.1:0-12195 GCA_964434465.1 uncultured Geobacteraceae bacterium | reverse complement strand
ATTCAGGTAGCCCGTCGCCACCACCGCGCCATTAAGCAGTACCCGGCATAGCTGTCCATCCCGCTCAACATCTCGCGCCTCGGCAATGGCACCGGAAAATATCCAGGGACTTCGTTCGCTGACCGCCTCGGTCCGCTTCCCTTTCAGGACAACTGTCGCATACCCCATACCCTGACCCGCCCTTCTCTTCGGAGATTCCCCTGCCGCAATAAAAAACCGCTGCCTTTACGGAAGCGGCCATTGGGAAACTCCAGAAATGATTGTCGTACCCAGTCCCGTACTACAGTGCAGCCTTCCGCTCCTGCTCCTGGCGAACGGGACCGGCTGCTGCCCGCACCTCGCCAGGAGGAGTCGCGTCGAAATGGGCAACGCGGTTCCTTCCGGCCATCTTTGCCCGGTGCAACGCCACGTCTGCGGCACCAAGGAGACCCTGCATGTCGCAGCCGTTTTCCGGCGCCGTTGCCATACCGATACTCACCGTCAGCCGGCCAAGGGGCAGATGCTCCTCGTGGGCGAATCCAGCCCGCTCGACTTCCCGGCGAAACCGTTCGGCAACACAAAAAGATTCCTGGCGGCTGGTTGCCGGCAAAATAATGCAGAACCGCTCCCCGGCATAACGGGTAACCACATCCATCTGTCGAGCCGAGGTCTTGAGCAGGCGCGCCGTCTTTTTCAACACCACATCTCCGGCAGCATGGCCGCAGAGGTCGTTGTACACCTTGAAATAGTCCAGGTCGGCAAGGAGTACGGTGAGATTCTGCCGCTGGCGGGTACTGCGGCTCAGTTCTTCATGGAGGCGCTGCTCCAGGAAACGCCGGTTGAACAGGCCCGTCAAGGGGTCGCCCAGGGACAATTCCTCCAGCCGGGCCGCCTTCTCCCTGGACGCAGCTCGTTCGAGCGCGACACAGGCCTGCCGTGCCATGGTAGTGACAACCTCCAGGTCCGCTTCTGAAAAATGTTCGCCATTTTTTTTGTCGGAAAGGTTCAGGACGCCAACCACCTTGCCCTGGACGGTCAACGGAACGCTGAGGAATGATTTCGTCTTGAAACGGGCGCGATTAACAATGCGGACTCGCGCATCCTGCTCGATATCCGTGACCAGGAGCGGTTCACCGGTTTGCGCCACCTTGCCGGCAATGCCCCGGCCGACACGGGCACTCATGCTGCGCGCCAACTGGAGATTCATCCCAAGCACCGATTCGATGCGCAGATTACGGCCGCTATCGTCAACCAGCATCAACGAGCCGGAAGAAGCCTGCAGCAGGTCGGCGGCCGTTTCCAGAATTGATTGGTAGAGGTCGCGGCGATTTTCCGTTGCCGAAATGGTCCCGAGCACGGCCATGAATTTTTCCGCCAGATCACTCTCCAGACGGTGGGATTCATCGGCAGCAAACTGGCCAATCTTCGCGGCGACACGGTCTGCAACCATGCCGACCAGCAACTGGTCACGCCGATTGAGATCCGTGTCGAACAGTGCCAGCAGGCCACTGACACCCGTCGCTCCCGCCACGGGGAGACAGACGGCCCGTTCGGCTCCCACTGCGGGAAACAGCTGGTCAAGCTCCCCCCGGGTCAGGGATACCGGCTCGGCATCGCCACCGGGAAACAGTTCCGCAACCTGACCGAGGGGCAACGCAACGGACAATTCCGGCAGGCCGATCATGCCGTACAACTGAACAATGCTCTGCCCGCGCAGCAGGCCGACAAGAGCGCGGGGCACATCGAAGAGGATTCCCAGGGTCTCGCCCAGCAGAGCCAGCAGCTCATCCAGGGTCGCCGCCCGGTCTACCTGACCGAGAATCCCCCTGATGATCGTGAACTTCTCCACGGTGCTGGCCAGCAACCGCGCCTGAATGCCGTCGGGGTCCAGGGAACCCAGAAGCCGGTGGACTTCCTTGGCCGCTTGTTTCACTTCATCGGCGCCGGCGGTCGGCAGGGCCTCCAGACGTTCCAGTAGCGCAAAAGCGTCAATTCGGTCCGATTTGGCAAGTCGTTCTGTCAGGAAGAGATCGATGGTCGGTTTGCGCACGCCGCCGGCAACAATGCAATAGCGCAGGCCGTCTCGCACCAGGTACGGAACGGCGAAATTGAGCAGTCCGGCCCGACAGGTGAACACCAGGGGCGCCCGCTTTTCAAGGGCGGATGCAACGGCATGTTCGTAGGCAGCCTCACATTTCTCGCTGCAGACAAGGTTTCCGGCCAGGAGCCCGCAGAGGGGAGCGCTGCTCCCCAGTCGGCTGACCCGGCCGTCACGCTCATAGTACAGGGCGAGGGTGTAATCCTCCAGAAACGGGTAACCGCGGAGCAGTTCGAGAAGCTCAAGGGGATGTAACGCAGCCGTTTCTTGGAAAAACATGGAATGCCTCGCAATAACCGGTGCGGATACGGCTCGCAAGGCCATGGTTCCCGCCCAGGGCGCCCGTTGCGCCTGAGTCGGAAAAAGCCTGGACGGTTAGACCGCGCCACCAACGGTAATTTCGGAAATCAGCAGAGTCGGCTGGGCATCGGAAACCGGTGCTCCTTGACCATCTTTACCACAGGTACCGATACCAAACCCGAGATCACTGCCAATTTTTGTCACTTTTTTCAGGACTTCAGGGCCATTTCCCGTCAGGGTCGCCCCCCGCACCGGCTCACCAACGACGCCGTTTTCTATGAGATAGCCCTCGGAAACCTCGAACACAAAATCGCCGGTCACGGTATTAACCTGGCCGCCGCCCATTTTTTTCACCAGCAGGCCACGCTCCGCCTCACGCACGATGGACTCGGGTGATGTCTCTCCCGGAGCAATGAGCGTATTGGTCATACGCACGATAGGCTTGGCGTGATAGGACTCCCGGCGACCGTTGCCCGTGGAGCGGCACCCATCCTTCATTGCGGAAAGACGATCATACAGATAGCCTTGCAGGACACCATTCTCCACCAGTACCGTACGCTGCCCGGCCACCCCTTCATCATCAAAGGAATAGGAACCCCGGGCATGGGGAATCGTGGCATCATCAATGACCGTGACCAAGGGAGAAGCAACTACGGTGCCAACCTTGCCGGCGTAGACCGACATACCTGCCTGAGCCAGGTCGGCTTCCAGACCATGGCCGATTGCTTCATGGACCATGGTGCCGCCTGCCTCGGCGGAAATGACCACCGGCATGGTGCCCGCCGGCGCCTTGCGGGCGGTGAGCATCAGCAGCGCCCGGCTGGCCGCCGCCTGGGCCACCTCCTCCGGACCATGCTCCTCGAACAGCTCAAAACCCCGATAGCCGCCAACCGGTTCATAGCCGGTCTGGATAACGTCCCCATCGGCCGCCACCACCTGGGTGAGAAACACCGACCCGGTTCGGGTCGCTTCGACAAATTCACCCAGAGAGTTGGCAATCTGGGTCCGGACCCGCCCGTCACGGTAGACAACCATCACCTGCCGCACCCGGTCATCCATGTTTCGCGCTGCCGCATCGGCACGACGCACCAGGGCCACCTTGTCCTGCAACGGCACGGTTTCCGGGAAAATCCTGATGGGGAAGCCGGGACCGACCAGCTTGGTGCGCATATCGATGGCGGCGCCAAAAGCGCCACCCTGCACGGCCCGACTGACCGTTCCTGCCAGATTGAGCAGGGCCTTCTCGGTAATTTCATTGGTATAGGCGTAGGCCGTCCGCAGGTCGGAGATAACGCGAATGCCGACACCCCGGTCCGTTCCGGTGACGATCTTCTCGATCTTGCCGTCTTCGCAGACCACCGTGGTTGACATACCCTCTTCAAAATAGATATCGGCAAATTCGCCGCCACCACCAAGGGCGGTACGGAGGATCCGCGACAGATCCATGCTATCAAGCGTCATGATCGTTCTCCTGATTCGGGGAAAGTGGCACAGCTTCGGGCCAACGGATTTCGGTAATGCCGGTCTCGCCGGCAAGGGCAACAAGCAACCCATTCACGTCTTCGACAAAATACTCGGGGATGTCCAAGGCGACAATCCCCTGCCGGGAATCAATGGTGGTCAGAATCGCCAAACCATCATACCCCTCAAGAATAAAGCGCAGATAGGCAATATGGCGGCGGTCAACACGGAAGTACCGCACTAGGCCAGCGCCCGCCGGATACGCCGCACCGCTTCGTCCCGGCCCAAGACGCCGATCACCTCATAGATACCGGGAGAAGCAGCACCGCCGGTCAGGGCAAAGCGGGCCGGCTGGGCAACCTCTTTCATCTTCACCCCTTTTTCGGCACAGAACCCGGTGAACAGATCGGCAATGGTATCATGGGCCACATCGGCCACCGCTGCCAAACGGTCTGCCAACTGGGCACAGAGCTCCCGGGCAGCCGGGGTCAGGAACTTGGTTACGGCCTGCTCGTCGAAGGTAAAATCACCCTGATAGTAAAAGATCGCCCCGTCGGCCAACTCCAGCATGGTCCGGGAACGCTCCTGCAGGGTCGGGATCACCGCCAGCAGCTCGGGCCCGCCGGTCACGTCCACACCCCGCTCCACCAGGAAAGGCTTGAGCAATTCCGCCAGACGCGCCGGATCACCGGTCTTGATATAGTGGGCATTGAGCCACAGGAGCTTATCCGGGTTGAAGACCCCGGCCGAACGGCCCACCGCTTCGATGGTGAATTTTTCGATCAGCTCTTCACGGCTGAAAATCTCGTCGTCACCGTAACTCCAGCCAAGCCGGACCAGGTAATTAACCATGGCCTCCGGCAGAAAACCCATATCCCGGTAGGCCATGACGCTGGTGGCGCCGTGACGCTTGGACAGCCGTGACTTGTCGGCGCCGAGGATCATGGGCACATGGGCAAATTGCGGCACCGGATAGCCCAAGGCCTGGTAGAGAAGAATCTGCCGCGGCGTATTGTTGATATGGTCGTCGCCACGAATCACGGTGGTAATGCCCATGGTGGCATCATCGATGACCACGGTGAAGTTATAGGTGGGCGTTCCGTCGGTCCGCTGAATGATCACGTCGTCCAACTCTTCATTCTGGAAGGAAATGCGCCCCTTGATCAGATCATCAAAGGCCGTTTCCCCTGTCTGGGGTGCCCGGAAACGAACCACAAACGGCGCATCGGGACGATCCGTCTGCAGCCCGCGACAGGTGCCGTCATACTTGGGCTTGCGTCCCTCAGCCATGGCGCTCTCACGCTTCTTTTCCAGTTCCTCTGCCGTGCAGTAGCATTTATAGGCCGTACCGGCCGCCAGCATTTTTTCCACATACTCCCGGTAAACCGGAAAGCGCTCCGACTGGAAAAACGGTCCTTCATCCCAATCCAGGCCAAGCCAGGACATGCCCTGGAGAATGGCGTCCGTGGATTCCCGGGTGGAACGGGCCACATCCGTGTCCTCAATGCGCAGGATGAATGTTCCTCCCTGCTTTCGGGCCAGCAGCCAGTTAAACAGAGCGGTGCGGGCGCCTCCCACATGGAGATAGCCCGTTGGGCTGGGGGCAAAACGAAGGCGGACTTCAGACATGACAGACTCCTAACTCTCTAGTCTAAAAATATAGTTTCCGAGTACCGTTCTGTACCGGCAGCCCGGATGTTACCCGGACTGTGGGTCAGCTTCAAATACTGCCGGCGGTGAATCCTCAACAGGGACGGTATATTCCCCGGCAACCCAGGCGCCCAGATCAATCATCCTGCAGCGCTCGGAACAGAATGGCCGGTCGGGGTTCCCTTCCCACTCACGCTGTTTTCGACAGATCGGACAGGCAACACGCATACGGATACTCCTCACAATCGTACTGCCAGACAGCGGCAAACAACATTTGCATCGTGCTCACCGGACAAAAAAACCCGGCCGCATTCACTAATTGCCGGGTACGAAGAGCTAGATAGTAAAGCGAACTGTTGAAAAAATCAAGCATACGGGAGCAAACCGCGGGTGGGGGTGGATTGACGAACCCGGGAAATGATGCTATAGCCATGCCCATGAACCGAAGACTCCCCGCCGAATGGGAACCCCAGGACGGCGTGCTCCTTGCCTGGCCCCACGAAGAGAGCGACTGGCAACCGATCCTCGCCAAGGTTGAGCCGGTCTTCCTGGCCATCGCCCGGGAGATCAGCCACCGCGAACGGCTGCTGGTTATCGCCCCGGACCGGGGCGCGCTCCACAGCAAACTGGCAGACTCCGGCGCGGATAAGACCCGTATAGCCATTATCGAACTCCCCAGCAACGATACCTGGACCCGTGACTTTGGGCCCCTTACTGTGCTGGACAACGGCCGGCCACGCTTGCTGGACTTTGGCTTCAACGGCTGGGGACTGAAATTTGCCGCTGACCGGGACAACCTGGTCAGCCGGCGCCTGGCCGCGGCCGGAGCTTTCGGCGCCACCCCCTTGGCGACCCTTGGCCTGATTCTGGAGGGCGGCAGCATCGAGAGCGACGGCCAGGGCACCCTGCTGACCACGGCGGAATGCCTCTTGAACCCCAACCGCAACCCCCATCTGACGCGAGGGAAGCTGGAAGAACAGCTGGGAAAGCTGCTCGGCATCGACCATTTCCTCTGGCTGCACCATGGTTTTCTTGCCGGAGATGATACGGACTCCCACATCGATACCCTGGCCCGGCTCTGCCCCGACGATACCATTGTCTATGTGTCCTGTCCCGACCAGGGTGATGAGCACCACACTGCTCTCCAGGCAATGGCAGACGAACTGGCAGCCTTCCGGACCCGTGACGGACGGCCCTACCGGCTGCTGCCGCTCCCCTGGCCTTCGGCACGCTTTGACGAGGATGGAAACCGGCTGCCGGCCACCTATGCCAATTTCCTGGTGGTCAACGGCGCCGTGCTGGTACCCACCTATGACGATGTCAATGACGCCGTGGCCCTGGCTGTCGTGCAGCAGGCCTTTCCCGACCGGCAGGTTATCGGCATCAACTGCCTGCCGCTCATCCGGCAGCACGGCTCGCTGCACTGCGTCACGATGCAGCTTCCCCAAGGAGTACTCCCGTGAAAACGCTCAATGTTGCCCTGGTGCAGCAGTCCTGCGGCACGGACAAGGCCGCCAATCTGGCAACAAGCTGCAACTTCATCCGCAAGGCCGCAGCAACCGGCGCCCAACTGGTAGTCCTGCAGGAACTCCACGCCGGCCCCTATTTCTGCCAGACGGAAGACACCGGCTGTTTTGACCTGGCCGAACCGATCCCCGGCCCATCCAGCGACCTGCTCGGCGACGTCGCCAAGGAGTGCGGCATCGTCATTGTCGCCTCCCTGTTCGAGCGGCGCGCGCCCGGTCTCTACCACAATACCGCTGTGGTTCTGGAAACTGACGGCAGCATTGCCGGCACCTACCGGAAGATGCACATCCCCGATGATCCGGGCTTTTATGAAAAATTCTACTTCACCCCCGGCGATCTGGGGTTCCGGCCCATGGACACCTCGGTGGGCCGGCTCGGCGTTCTGGTCTGCTGGGACCAGTGGTACCCGGAAGCAGCCCGGCTGATGGCCCTGGCCGGCGCCGAACTGCTCTTGTACCCCACCGCCATCGGCTGGGATCCCCGGGACACAGCCGAAGAACAGACCCGCCAGCGTGACGCCTGGATCATCAGCCAGCGCGCCCATGCCGTGGCCAACGGCATACCGGTTCTGAGCGTCAACCGGATCGGTTTCGAAGCAGCACCGGGCAGCGCGGATGACGGCATCCTTTTCTGGGGCAGCAGCTTCATCGCCGGTTGCCAGGGGGAACTGCTCGCCCAGGCCGAAACCGATGCGGAGCAGGTGCTCAGCGCCACCCTCGATCTGACCAGAAGTGAACAGGTGCGGCGCATCTGGCCCTTCTTCCGGGACCGGCGAATTGACGCCTATCAGGACCTGCTCAAACGCTATTGCAGCTGACCGTGGTCGGTCGCGCCCCGTCAACAGCGGCTTTTTCCAGACGTGCTCCGCGAGAACCCTTTCGGAACTACTCACTATAAAACTCTGTTTTTACTGATTTTCTTGCATATTCAGCCTGGTATGTCTATTATGGCCTGCCGCCGGCGAACCAGTCGGCGCGTGATAACACTACCCATGAAAAGGAGTGGAAATGAAAGTAATCGTCACTGAACAACTCGCCCACGAAGGTCTTCTGGTTCTTGAAAAGGACCCGCGCATCGAAGTGGACGTGCGCCTGGGATTGAGCAAAGAAGAACTGATCGCCGCCATCGGCGAGTACGATGCCATCGTCACCCGAAGCGCCACCAAGGTCGATCGGGATGTTCTCGAGGCAGGTAAAAAGTTGAAGCTGGTCGCCCGCGCCGGGGTCGGCATCGACAGTGTTGACGTGGAATACGCCAGCGCCAGAGGCATCATCGTCCTCAACGCACCGTTCGGTAATACCAACAGTGTTGCCGAGCACACCCTGGCCCTCCTGCTCGGTCTCTGTCGCAAAATCGCCGTGGCCGATGCCAGTCTGAAGCACGGCGAATGGAAGCGCTCCGCATTCGTCGGCACCGAACTGAAAGGCAAGGTTGCCGGTGTTGTCGGCCTCAGCAAGGTTGGCGGCCGCGTCGTGACCCGCTTGCAGGCCTTCGAGTGCGACGTGATCGGTTGCGACCCCTACGTTTCGGAAAAGCGCGCCAAGGACCTGGGCATCCGCCTGGTCTCCTTCGAAGAGCTCATCAGAACCGCCGACATCATTACCCTGCACATCCCCATGACCGAAGAGACCCGCAACCTCATCGACGAGAAGCAATTCGCCCAGATGAAGGACGGCGTCATCATCATCAATACGGCACGCGGCGGCATCATCAATGAAGATGCCCTCTACAATGCCCTGGAGAGCGGCAAGGTAAGCGGCGCCGCCATCGACGTCTGGACCGAGGAACCGCCGAAAACCGACCGGGTCAAGCGGCTCATCGCCCACGAGCGGGTGCTGTCCATGCCCCACCTGGGCGCCTCCACCAACGAAGCGCAGATCAATGTGTCCGTTGACGTGGCCCGGGAAATCGTCCGCTACCTGGATGAGCAACCCCTGGAAAATGCCGTCAACATCCCCCGCTTCGATCTGACCCTCATGGACCAGATGCGCCCGTTCCTGAAACTGGTCAACACCATGGGCGAGTTTGTCGTGCAGTTGCTGGACACCAACATGAACAAGGTGACGTTCAGCTATGAAGGCGCCATTGCCGAATACTGCACTTCCCCCATCACTGTCTGCGGTCTGGCCGCCCTGCTCAACCGCAAGGTGGAACAGGACGTGAACATGGTCAATGCCACTCTTATCGCCGACACCATGGGCATCGTCGTTGAAGAAAAGAAATCGGTGGAAAGCAGATCCTTCTCCAACATGATCACCATCACCATCGAAGGCCCCCAGGAAGTGCGGGTCATTTCCGGCACCCATTTTGAAGGGACACCGCGCATCGTCTTCCTCAGGGATTATCAGGTTGATTTCACCCCGGAAGAGTACATGCTGCTGATGACCTACCAGGACCGGCCGGGCATGATCGGCAAAATCGGCATGATCATGGGTCAGCACGACATTAACATCGCTGCCATGAACCTGGGGCGCCGGGAAAAGAAAGGAGAAGCCATGGTTATTCTCTCCGTGGATTCACCGGTACCCTCCACCGTGGTACAGGAAATTCAAAAGGCCACCGAAGCGACCTTTATCAAGGCACTGCACATGGTAACCGCCAGGGAAAGCTGATACCATCCCCTCTCCAATGCACAACGGCCGGAACAGTCAACACTGTCCCGGCCGTTGCCGTTTTCACCTCGCTAGTTCTGTAAATCCTCCAGGCACGCCACCTGCGCCCCGGCCGCCACCATTGCTTCAATGGCCGACCGGGAATCCCCCGGTTGCAGGTCTACCCCCCTGACGCCATCCAGGAGCACGGTAACGGCAAACCCCCGTTGCAGGGCATCGAGCACCGTCATTTTCACACAGTAATCGGTGGCCAGGCCGCCCACATAGAGCCGTTTACTGTTCCGTTTTCGAAGACAATCCGCCAGATCAGCGCCATGCCCATCAACGGCCGCAAAGGACGAGAACCCGTCAGCCAGCGGATCCATTCCCTTGGAAACGATAACCGTCTGCTCGTCCAGTACCAGGTCGGGATGAAACCGGGCGCCCGATGTACCCTGCACGCAGTGCACCGGCCAGACGCCGCCGGCGGCACTGAAGTGGGTCGAATTCTCCGGGTGCCAGTCACGGGAGGCGATGATCGGCAAACCAGCCGCCCGAAACAGTTCAAGATACCGGTTCAGGACCGGCACGATCTGATCGGCATCGGGTACCGCCAGACACCCTCCCCCACAGAAATCAACCTGCACATCAACCAGCAGCAGCGCCGCATCCCGCTCCACCATCTCCCGCCTCCTTGCCTTACCCCGGCAACCCCTCCTGCACCTCCCGGATCAACCGTGTCCGTAGACCGTGGAGCTGCTCGCTCATGAACACCCCGTACCGGCCCGGCTGGGCCAAATGCAGCAGATCCGGCGACAGACACCCCAGCTCCCGACGACAGTGCTCGGCACTATCCGGCAAGGATGGCAGCTGTACAGTCAGTTGGCCCCCTGCCATGACACCATGCCGAATAGGTACCATGGCACACGATTCAGGGACTGCTGCGGTCAGGTCGGGATCAAGGGTATTGTACAGGCGATCACCGGCCCGGGGAGTTTCACCCTCCCGGCACAGAATATCCATGCGGTAGCACCCGTCCCCGTTGACCACCCGGTACACCTCTTTCCGATCGGGAATGGTACATTTGGAGAGATCACTGGTGACCTTCAACTTGGGGCTGCCGTTATAGCGAACCAGCTTGTAGACGCCGCCCAGGGCACCACCCCCTTCACCCTGGCAGGTGGCCAGACGAGTGCCCACCCCGTAGAGGTCCACCCGACCACCCTGCTCCCGAATTGCCTGGATAACGAACTCATCCAGCTCATTGGACGCCAGAATTTTCACTTCCGGAAAACCGGCCTCGTCAAGCATGCGCCGGGATTCCCTGCTCAGAAAAGCCAGGTCGCCGGAATCAAGGCGGATACCCCGCAACTGGTGACCCGTGGCCCTCAGTTCCCGGGCAACGGTTATGGCATTGGGTACGCCGCTTTTCAGGGTATCGTAGGTATCAACCAACAGGACGCTGCTGTCGGGGAAAACATCGGCATAGGCTCGAAACGCGGAAAGTTCGTCGGGGAACGCCATGATCCAGCTGTGGGCATGGGTGCCCCGTACCGGAATACCCAGGAGCTG
The DNA here is from genome assembly GCA_964434465.1 of uncultured Geobacteraceae bacterium. Classification (GTDB taxonomy): domain Bacteria; phylum Desulfobacterota; class Desulfuromonadia; order Geobacterales; family Geobacteraceae; genus RPRC01. The sequence goes on along the minus strand of CAYSWG010000056.1, from coordinate 1,017 downwards.
CCCGGCCCGAACGTTACTGGTACTGCGGGCACCACCAATAAAGGCGCCGCGTACCTCACTGAGGCTGCCGTCCGGACCCTGGGCACGCCGCAAACCAAATTCCACCACTTCTCCCCCACCGGCAGCGGTGACTATCCGTGCCGCCTTGCTGGCAACCAGGGTCTGGAAGTTGACGATAGTGAGCAGGGCCGTTTCCACAAGCTGGGCCTGGGCCAGGGGCGCCTCCACGGAAAGGAGCGGCTCCAGGGGGAACACGGGCGTTCCTTCCGCCACAGCGACAACCTTTCCCGCAAACCGAAATGTTTTCAGGTACTGGAGAAAATCATCTCTGAAGATGCCCAAGCCGGCCAGATAGGCGATGTCGCCGTCCGTGAAACGTAGCTCGCAAAGATAGCGAAGCGCCGGCTCCAGACCGGCGAATATTGCATACCCTCCCTTGAAGGGGGCTTTCCGGAAAAACAGATCAAAGACCGCCGGGTGATCATGCATGCCTTTCTGGAAATAACCGGCAAGCATGGTCAACTGGTACAGGTCGGTCAGGAGGGCGGAATAGGGCATGGTGAACTCCTGGTACATGTGCGCGTTTGAGGAGTTTTCGGACTGACTCCAAGTATAGCAGAGCATTGCCCGCATGCATCGGCATGCATGACAGCGCCGCTTACACTACTTTTTATGTGTTGTATAACTTTTTTATGTTTACTTATTCTTTACTTTTTTGATACAGTTATTACACGATTTAATATTACAGGTAATCTAGTAAAGTAAAGGAGGTTTCATGCACCGACAGGAAATACTGCATTGGTTGCAATGCGAAGATCCGGAACACCTTGAGAGTCTCTGGGACAGGGCAAACCAGACTCGTCTCCGTCATGTGGGGAATTCGGTCCACTTGCGCGGACTTCTGGAAATCTCCAACTACTGTGTGCGGGAATGTCACTACTGCGGCATTAACGTTGGCAATGACGGCATTGAGCGCTACCGCATGTCCGAAGAGGAAATCATGGCCTGCGTCCAGGA
>CAYSWG010000055.1:0-12198 GCA_964434465.1 uncultured Geobacteraceae bacterium | reverse complement strand
CAACCTGCTGGTCAACGGCTCCGCCGGTATTGCAGTCGGCATGGCCACCAATATTCCACCGCACAACCTTTCGGAAGTGATTGACGGTATCATTGCCCTGATTGCCAATCCCAACCTTACGTTTGAAGAACTGCTACAGTACGTACCCGGTCCTGATTTTCCCACCGGCGGGTTTATTTACGGTCGTGAGGGTATTCTCCAGGGGTATCGTACCGGTCGCGGCATTGTGCAGATGCGGGCCAGGGCTTTCATCGAAACCCAGAAGAAAACCGAGCGCCAGTCCATCATTGTCACCGAGATCCCCTATCAGGTGAACAAGGCTAACCTGGTGGCAAAGATTGCCGAACTGGTCCGGGAGAAGAAGCTGGAGGGTATCGCTGACCTCCGGGACGAATCGGACCGGGATGGCATGCGGATTGTCATTGATCTGAAACGAGACGAGAATCCCCAGGTTCTTCTCAATCATCTCTATAAGCAAACGCAGATGCAGTGTTCCTTCGGCATCAATATGCTGGCCATCGCCGGCGGCCGGCCGAAGGTCCTTACCCTGCGTGACGCCATGGGCCACTTCATCGATCACCGTCGCGAAATTGTCACCAGGCGGACCATATTCGAACTGAAAAAAGCCGAAGCCCGTGCTCATATTCTGGAGGGTTTGAAAATTGCGCTGGACTGGCTCGATGCAGTCATTGAGCTGATTCGTGCCGCAAAGAATCCCGAGGAAGCCAAAGCTGGTCTCATGGCCGGCTATTTTTCCGATGCCGAGTATCTGCGTAAACTGGATATTCCCGGCGCCGAATTCACGGTCAGTGTCCAGCTTTCCGACAAACAGGCCCAGGCGATTCTGGAGATGCGCCTGCAGCGGTTAACCGGTCTGGAGCGGGAAAAAATACTTACCGAGTATGCCGAAATTCTGCAGATTATCGCCCGACTCAAGGAAATTCTTGGTTCTGAAGCGGAGATCCTCAAAATCATAGTTGCTGAACTTACCGAGCTGAAGGAGCGGTTTGGTGATGAGCGGCGTACGGAGATCGTTGACCAGACTGCCGAAATTTCCCTGGAAGACACCATCGTTGAGGAAGATGTGGTGGTGACGGTATCCCATACCGGCTACATCAAACGGACTGCGGTTTCCATGTACCGGTCCCAGCGGCGGGGGGGCAAGGGCAAGTCGGGCATGAAGACCAAGGAGGAGGATTTCGTCGAGCATCTGTTCATCGCTTCCAGCAAGGACTTCATGATGTTTTTGACGGACACGGGCCGGGTCTACCTGCTCAAAGTCTATGAGATTCCCGAAGGTGGCCGGGCAACCCGCGGTAAAGCCATTGTCAATCTCCTTAACCTGCAGGCTGGCGAAAATATTGCTGCCATTCTCTCCGTAAAGAACTTCGATGACCAGCGCAACCTGATCATGGCCACCCGAAACGGGGTCGTCAAAAAAAGCCCCCTCAAGGAGTACGCTAATATCCGCAGCGGCGGCATAATCGCTGTGAACCTGGATGAGGAGGACCGGCTGATCGGTGTAGCCCTGACTGACGGGTGCCAGGATGTGCTCCTTGCGTCCCGCAACGGCAAGTCCATCCGATTCCATGAGGAGGATGCCCGACCCATGGGGCGTGTTTGCCGCGGGGTACGGGGCATGACCCTGGAGGATGGCGATGTGGTGATAGGCATGGAGATCATCAACCCCAATACTGCTTCTTCCACCATTTTCACGGTCACGGAAAACGGTTTCGGCAAGCGGACAGCCCTGGATGAATACCGCTTGCAAAGCCGTGGGGGCAAAGGTATCATCACCATCAAAACTACGGAGCGTAACGGTTGCGTGGTGGATATTCACCAGGTTACCGACGAGAATGACCTGATGCTGATTACCGATCAGGGCAAGATCATCCGGATGGCCGTGGCGGGAGTGTCGGTCATCGGCCGTAATACCCAGGGAGTCAGGCTGATGGTTACCGAGGAGCAGGAGCGGATCGTTGCCGTGGCCCGTCTGGCCGAAAAAGATGAAGGGGATGAATTGGCGGAGGAAGATGCCGTTGAGACCATGGCCGATGACGGCAAGGCTGACGAGTAGCCGGCGACAGCGGTATTGAGGAGGGAAGCATGGGGGTGATAGGGGTTATAGGCGCCGGCAGCTGGGGAACGGCTCTAGCCAACCTGCTTGCCAACAAGGGGCATCAGGTGACGCTCTGGGCTTACGAGGCGGAGCTGGTACAGGAGATGGCGGAAACCCGGGAAAATTCCCTGTTTCTGCCCGGTATCAGTCTGTCATCCCGCCTTGCGTTCACCAACTCACTGGAGGAAGCTGCCGCAGGCAAGGAACTTGTGCTGTTTGTTTCCCCCACCCAGGTGTTCCGCGGTGTCATTACTGGAGCGCTCCCTTTTCTTGGCGAGGAGACCGTGCTGGTGAATGCCGCCAAGGGGATTGAACTGGGTACCCTGATGACCATTTCCCAGATCAGCGCCCAGTTGCTGCCTCCCCGGCTTTTTGCCAATTTCTGCGTTCTTTCCGGCCCCAGTTTCGCCAGGGAAGTTGCCCTGGAAATGCCCACGGCAGTGGTGGCGGCAGCCCCCGTTGCCGCTGTCGCGCACAAGGTGCAGATGGCGTTCTCCGCACCCTGTTTCCGGGTCTATACCAATAGCGACATGATCGGGGTGGAACTAGGCGGCTCCATAAAAAATGTAATCGCCATTGCCGCCGGCATTTCCGACGGACTCGGTCTTGGCTATAATCCCCGGGCAGCCCTTATTACCCGAGGGTTGGCGGAGATGGCCCGTCTTGGTCTGGCCATGGGTGGCCAGGCATCGACCTTTGCCGGTCTGGCCGGCATGGGTGACCTGGTACTGACCTGCACCGGCGACCTGTCACGGAACCGTACCGTGGGCATGCAGCTGGGCGAGGGGAAAAAACTGGCGGAAATCCTTGCCGGCATGCGCATGGTGGCGGAGGGCGTCAAAACAACGGATTCGGCCTATAACCTGGCACAACGGCTGGGTGTGGAAGTGCCTATTATTGAACAAGTCTATCGGGTTCTCTTTGAAGACAAGGCGCCACTGCAGGCGGTGATGGATCTCATGACCCGAGGACTCAAAGCCGAAGGCGGCGAATTCGGCACCGCTTCCTGAAAGCAGCGAACATTCCATGTGCTGGCCGGGTGCACCTCCCTCGGTGGAGGGCGCCCAACCGGCAAGGCCGACGTCCATGACCCTTCGCCTCACCATACGCGCCAAGCTGTTTTTATTCATATTGCTGGCCATTCTCATTTCCTATTCCATTCTCCTCTTTCTTGCCATCCGCAGCAGCGAAGCAACTCTCGAACAGAAAATTTCCCGGGATCTGGAGACGAATTTGCGTTTCGTCCGTTCCCAGTTGTTCACCGGGGCAAACCAGCTGAAGTACGCCCTGCTGCTGCCGGCGGGGCGGCCCCAGGTCAAGGGTTATATGGCCCAGGACAATCGGCAGGAGCTCGCCGGTGTGCTTAACTCAATTCATGATACGTTTCCGTTATTGCGGTTTTCGGCCTTTGTTGATCCCAGGGGAACAGTATTGGTTCGCCATGGCAGCACCAGGAGCGGTTACCGCTTTCCCCTGGCGGAGCTGGCGGAGGCAGCCAATACAAAACGGGAACCGATCCTTTCCTGCGAGCAGGCACCTGCCGCGTTCCTCTGTGGTGATAGCGCCGAATGCACCCGGAGCCATGCCGCCGGGGTTTCGCTCCTTGCTGCCATGGCCTATCCGGTAGTCAGTGACCGGGGCGAGTTGCTCGGCGCACTCATTGCCGGGGTGCCCATCAGCCGTGATTCCCTCCTGGCATTTCAGGCGGGCGACACTTTTGACCACGATCTTGAAGTGGCCATTACGGACGAGCGCCTGAACAGTGTCGGTGGCGTCGAAGAGGAGTTTTCCGTCCCGGCGGCAAGCAGTGAGGCAATACGTGGCCGCTTGGCACAGGGCAGAACATTCCGCGGAGAGGTGCGTATCAATGGAACGGTATATACTGCCGCCTTTGAGCCCATTGCCAATTCCCGGGGGGAGCTCATCGGCTCCCTGTCCGTCGCCCTTTCCAATACCTACTTGAGAGCTCTCCGCGAAGAGTATTTCGGCGGAATCATCATTTCCGCCCTGATCGGCACCGCGCTTTCCCTGCTGGTTGCCTATCTGGCCTCCCGACACCTGGCTGTGCCCCTCCGGGAACTGGCCCGGGGCGTCCAGTGCATCGAAACAGGTAATCTGGATTATCGGGTCGCTATCGATGAAGACGATGAATTCGGCAGTCTCGCCCAATCCTTCAACAGAATGGCTGACGCGCTCCAGGAACGCGAAACAACCATCAAACACAAGACCTTTGATCTGGAAATGCTCAACCGCTGTCTCCATGAGATGAACGAGTTGCTCGAATCCAATGTCAAGGAGCGCACCGCCGAACTGGAAATCGAAAAAAACCGCCTTGAGGCAATTCTGGCCAGTCTAGCCGAAGGGGTGGTGGTTACCGATCGTGATCATCGGGTGATTCTGCTCAATGCGGCAGCGCAGAAACTATTTGCTGTCGCTCCTTACAAGGTGATCGGTCGAAAAGTGGAAGAACTGGACGTAAAAGGGGGGCTCCCCCTGCTGGTCCCTTCTATCATCGCCATGGGTTCCGGTGATCATCTTGCGGTCGGCGAACAGGATCTGGACACGGGCAAGGCAAAACTGCGCGTTGCCCTCTCACCGCTTCTGGATCAGTCCTGGGAATTTGCCGGCGTGGTTTCATCAATCCGGGATGTGACCCACGAGGAAGCTGTAGATCGGATGAAGACGGAGTTCATTGCCACGGTTTCCCATGAACTCAAGACGCCGCTCACCTCCATCAAGGGTTCTTTGCAGCTGATTCTCGGGCGCGGTGAATCCCTGACGGACATGGAACGGGAGCTGATCAGGGTCTGCCTGCGCAATACCGACCGGTTGATCCGGTTGATCAGCGATATCCTCGATATTTCCAAGATCGAATCGGGCCGGGTTGCCCTGAACCTGAAAACAGAATCCGTTGAACGGCTGATCCGCTATGCCATGGATGAAATTGCTGTATTTGCCCGGGATCACCATGTTGCGGTGGTACAGAACGTTGTCGGCGCTCTGCCGCCCGTGCTGGGCGATTTCGATCGATTGATCCAGGTTCTGACCAATCTGTTGTCCAATGCCGTCAAGTTTTCCCCGGAGGGCAAGACCGTGACGGTTACAGCACGCCGTGACGGAGATTTCGTTGCCCTTACGGTTCACGATGAGGGGGCCGTTATCGATCGGTCCGACCGGGACCGGCTTTTTCACAAATTTCCCCAGCTGAAGGGTTCGGAAGCCGGCGAACGGGGCGGTACCGGTCTTGGCCTGGCCATCTGCAAGGAGATACTTGCATTGCACCACGGCAAAATTTACTATCAGGCGGGCAATGATGGCGGGAACTGCTTTACCTTTACCGTTCCTGTCAGCGGGAGGAACACATGACGCGGGATAAAATACTCATCGTAGATGACGAAGTGGACATTGCTCTTATTCTCAAGCTGCAGCTGGAGGATGCCGGCTATGACACCGTGCGGGCCAGTGACGGTCAGGAAGCTCTGGATGTTCTTGCCCGGGAGCGGTTCGATCTGGTGCTGCTGGACATAAAGCTGCCGAAGCTGGACGGTATTCAGGTATTGGAGCGATTGGGCTCGACTCTGCGGGGGCGGGCGGTAGTCATGATGACCGCCCACGGCAGTGAAGCGGTGGCTGTGGAGTGTATGAAAAAAGGCGCGCTGGATTACGTTGCCAAGCCCTTTGCCGCTGAGGAACTGGTCAAAAAAGTAGAGCGGGCCCTGGAGCTGAACAGAACCCGCAAGGAAAATCTGCTTCTGCAGCAGCAGTTGGAAGAAGAGCGCAAGAAAATGGCGGCCATTCTGCAGGGGATGGCCGACATGATGGTTGCCGTTGATGGTGCTGGTTGTGTAATCAGCATCAACCGGGCCACCGCCGAGGCTTTTGCCGTTCCCGCGGAGTCGCCTTTGGGCATGCCGGTGGCTGATCTGCTCAAGGCCGATATTCCCCCCGAACGGCTCCCCTGCAGTATCGTGCTGCGCACCCTCTCCCCCTGTCTGGACACTACCTATTCCGTGCGTGCCTCTGATCGGAGTATCCCGGTGCTGTCCAGTGCCACACCCCTGTTCGGGAATGGGGGAATACTACTGGGCAGCGTGGAGATACTCCGGGATATTTCCCACCTCAAGGCACTGGAAAAGGAGCGGGAAGAGTTTGTCAGTATGCTTACCCATGATTTGAAGACGCCCTTGACCGCGGTGGTTGGCTCCGTGGATCTGGTCAAGGAAGGTCGGCTGGGGCCGGTCAATGAAGAGCAGAAAGAATACCTGGAATCGGCAACGGAGAGTTGCGGCGAGATGGTGGAAATGATCAATACGCTGCTCGATGTATACCGGTTCGAATCGGGGAAAATGGCCCTGTCCTTCAACGAGGAAGACATGGGTGCCATCGTCAGCAAGGCGCTCGCTTCATTCCGGACCATGGCCGAGCGTGCCGGCATTCGCCTGACGGCAGAATTGCCTGCGGAACTGCCGCTGGTGCGCCTTGATCGAAACAAGGTCGCCCGGTTGTTCGGCAATCTCCTTGCCAATGCCTTCAAGTTCACGGAAGAGGGTGGCCAGATCACCATCAGCGGGGCCGTACTGGCTGATGCCACGGAGCGGATGATGACCATAGCTCCCGGTACCTACGCCGAAGACAGTCTTGTTGTGCCGGGTCGTTTTCTGATGATCCAGGTCAGTGATACGGGTATTGGTATACCAAAGGAAGCACTCGGTACCATTTTTGACAAATTCGTCCAGGCAAAAAATCGTCGCCTCGGGTCCGGAAAAGGTACCGGCCTTGGCCTTGCCTTTTGCCGCAAAGTGATGGATGCCCATGAGGGCTATATCTGGGCGGAAAGTGAGCCGGGCACGGGTAGCGTGTTTACGGTGCTGTTTCCCTTGCCGCCGACCGGCGCTGACGGGGCGTAATCATGGCGCCCGGAAAGATCGACACCCTATGACAACCGCCATTTCCATCCAGTCCTTGACCAAACGTTATGACGGTTTGCTGGCAGTGGACAATCTGTCGTTGGCTGTCCGTTCCGGGACCATTTTCGGTCTGCTCGGCCCCAACGGCGCCGGAAAAACCACCCTGATCAAGATGCTGACGACGCTCATGCGCCCCACGGCGGGAACTGCCTTGATCGAGGGCCATGATATCCGCAGCCAGGCGCGGGCGGTGCGCAGCCTGATCGGCGTGGTCCCCCAGGAAAACAATCTGGACCGCTATCTGACGGCGCGAGAAAACCTGGTCCTCCATGGGCAGATGCACGGCATGGCAGCACGGGAGTTCACCCGTCGCATCGATGAACTGCTGGAGCTCACCGGGCTGACCGGTCGGCAGCGGGATTTTCCCGATACCTTTTCCGGTGGCATGCAGCGGCGGTTAGTGGTGGCCCGGGCCCTGGTCCATCATCCCCGGGTCCTGTTTCTCGACGAGCCGACCGCCGGACTCGATCCCCAGTCGCGGCGCGTCCTATGGGAGTATATCCAATCGCTGCGCGCACAGATGACCATTTTTCTCACGACCCACTACATGGATGAAGCGGAAGCTCTTTGTGAACGTATCGTTATCATGGACCATGGCACGGCACTGGTGGACGGCACGGCCCAGGAGCTTAAGGACGCTTTTGCCCACTCCCACCACTATGAGTTGGAATTCCGCGGCAATGCCGACCGCTATGACCAGGTACTGCGGAGCCTGCCATTCATTGACGCCCTCGAACGAGAGGGTAATGTCTTCCGCCTGGCCTTGGCTGAGGAAGAGCATCTGAAACCACTCATGGACAGCCTCGGCAGCAGTGACATCAAGCGCATCTGTCTTGAAGAGCCGTCCCTTGAGGATGTGTTCATCGGTTTGACCGGGAAGAAAATCCGGGAATAGCGTGTGTGTTGCACGATTGAGCCGGTGCATATTTGGGCTTTACTTTTTCCCGGCGGAACACTTACTATCGGCTCATGTGTGGTATCCAACCTGTAAAGGAGCAGTTATGATTCTTACCAATGTCAACACCGTGCCCGGCAAAAAAATCGTTGAACATTTCGGTCTCGTCCAGGGCAGCACCGTCCGCGCCAAGCACGTGGGACGGGATATCATGGCCAGCCTGAAGAACCTGGTTGGCGGCGAACTGAAGGGCTACACGGAATTGCTGCAGGATTCCCGGGAGGAAGCGGTCCGGCGGATGACCGATCAGGCCCGACAGTTGGGCGCAAACGCCGTGGTCAACGTCCGCTTTGCCACGTCGTCCGTTGCTCAGGGCGCGGCCGAGCTTTTTGCCTACGGCACGGCCGTCCGGGTCGAATAAGCGGAGCACACCATGGAAACCATTGTCAGATATTTCGATCTCATTGTTTTTTTCGGACTCGTTATCCTTGGCTACGCGGCGGGTTCCTATGCCGAGCGTAAACATTACGCTTCCATTATCCGCAGGGAACGGGAGCAGCTGCAGTTTCAGCTGATGACCGCCGAAGCCTATTTCGCCGAAGGGCGCGTTCAGCGGTCTTTTCTTGTGGCCGGCAGCGTGGTGATCTCCGTCGACTATTTCAAGCGGCTGCTGGCCATTTTGCGTAATATCTTTGGTGGCCGGGTCAAGGCATATGAATCCCTGGTGGATCGGGCCCGGCGCGAGGCGATTCTACGCATGACGGAGCAGGCCATCGGCAGGGGCGCCCACATGGTGGTCAATCTCCGCCTGGAAACAGCAACCATCGGCAATGCGGCAAACCAAAAGGGCAAGTTAGGCAGTGTGGAAGTGATTGCCTATGGTACGGCCATTATCCTGAATCCCGCATGAGATACACAGCCAAAGAGCTTACCGACAACGTCAATGTCTCCAAAGGTCATCCCCTGATTGAGCTGGCCTGGCTCGCCGGGGGGGTGATCAGCATCATTGCCGTTGTCTGGCTCGGACTTTGGCTTACCGCCGAACTGGTCATACCACGTGTACCGGTTTCCGTTGAGGTCTGGGCCGGAAAGCATCTGCTGCAGCAACAGTCCCACCAGGGAAACCCGGCCCTCAACCGCATCGTACACCGTCTGCTGGCAACAGTGCCGGCTGATGCGCCAATGCGCCGCTATGCCTTTTCTGTTACCGTTGCCGACAATGACCAGGTTAACGCAGTGGCCCTGCCGGGCGGTACGATCGTCGTGTTCTCCGGTCTGCTGCGGCAGGTCCGTTCGGAAAACGAGCTGGCCATGATCCTTGGTCACGAGTTGGGTCACTATGCCCACCGCGACCATTTGCGCGGCATGGGACGGGGGCTTGGCGTCGCCCTGGCCATGGCAATGCTCTTTGGCCAGGATAGCGCTGCTGCCGGTTTAGCCGGCAATCTGCTCCAAGGCATGGAAATGCGCTACTCCCAGGAGCAGGAGGCTGCCGCTGATGCTTTCGGCCTTGACCTGTTGGTGGCGGGTTACGGCCATGCCGGTGGCGCTACGGACTTCTTTTCCCGTCTTGCCGGCACCTCCGGTGGCAAGCTCTCCTATGTGCTTGCCTCTCACCCCCATCCCGGTGACAGAATAACCACTCTGCAGGCTCGCATTGCCGAGAAAGGCTATCGGATCAACCGCACGCAACCGCTGCGGCTGCCCCACTAGCCCGGGCATGCCGCAACGGGGTGTTCCACTGCATCAATCCGGGCGGTCACCGGCCGATCGTGCTGACTTGTGCGGACCATACCAGTCGATGTTCCGCGTGATGTACATAATGCTACCCAGAACGAGAAACAGGCAGAGGGAGCCGATGAGCAGCGCATAGTCCTGATTCATGAGCAGAACATACAGGTATCCGTACAGCAGCACGACAACCGTACCAAGGATTGCCGATCGGCGCATGCCACCCAGAATGAAGCGGCAATAGCCGTAGATGAGGCTGCAAATCAGGAGCGTGGCGCAAAGATAGGCTGCGGAAAAACCGATGTGCTCGGCAAGGGATAGTTCCAGCAGGAAAAAAAGGCTTAATCCCGAACCAACCAGAACGTACTGGATAGGATGGATTCTGACCCTGGCGACGATTTCAAAGAGCCAAAGGGTTATGAAGGTAAGCAAGATAAAGAGGATGCCGTACTTGGTGCTGCGCTTTGCCATGGCGTACTGGTCCAGGGACGGAATCAGTTTGATACCAAAACAACTGGCAGTGATGGCTTCGTCGAAACCTTCCCGGTCTTTCCACTGCTGGGGATAGTTCCTCCCCAGGTAGGGGATCCGCCACGTGGCCTTAAAACCCTGGGGCGATATTTTCCGATCGACGGGCAGCCAGTTTCCCTGGAAACCGGGGCTGAGCCAGTTGGAACTGATTTCAACCAGTGTATCTTTCCCCAAGGGGGCAAAAAAGAGCGATTCGCTGCCGTTGAGATTCAAACGTGCGGAGAATTCGAAGCGCTCGGCGGAGAGCTGGCCGCGGAGCGGCACCTGGATCCCCGCTTCTTTACTGGAAAATTCCCCGGCGCCGGGCAGGAAAAGCAGTTCCCGGCCATTCCAGCGCAAAGCAGCACGATTGGTAATTGCCCGCGCATCGGTGACCTGCAGAGACAGGTACGCCCTGTCCCAGAGAATGTCGACGTCCGCTATGCCGAGTGAAGAAAAATCAGGAGGGGTGAATACACCGGAAAGCGTCAAATCAGCAGCATAAACCGGTATTTTGTAGATTCCCCGGTAACGGGTTTCACAGTGGAGAACACCGTTGACCTTCAATGTTTCGGGCAGAAAGGTAGCGTATCCCGTTTCCACCCTGCTCTTCAACAGTCCATCCCGGTCCGGCTCCGTTACAGTGCGTCGGTAGGGAATTACCAGTTTTGGCCCCGGGACAACCTGCCGGTTACCCCAGATCGAGGTAACTTCACGGACAGCTTCTTCCCGCCGGTTCTGCCGCTCACTGATTACACCATCAATCATGCTCACCGGAATCAGCAGCAAACCGGCTAAAAGGGTGATACAGCACAGTCGTAACAGTTGCGAATTCCGGACCTGCTCCACGATGCCTCCCGAAGTACCGTTCATGGTATGGCCTCCTTCTTGTTCAATGAGGTTCGATTTTCGCCCAGCGTCCTGGGCGCAACCGGGAGGCAGTGTAATGGGTAACCGTGAACTGACCATGAACCGGCCATGAATTCCGTATGAATAAACAATAACCGTCGTGGAGAGGGTAATGAAAAAGCGGATTATGATTGTCGAAGATGAACCTGCCATCATCGATGCTATTCAGTATGCCCTGGAAACCGAGGGTTTTTGCATCGAGCGACAGGAAGCAGGCGCACTGGTGCTCGCCGCGCTGGCCGAGCGACCGGCTGACCTGGTACTTCTTGATATTGGTCTGCCTGACTGCAGTGGGCTTGAGCTGTTTCGGGAAATCCGCCGGGATAGTGCCGTTCCGATAATCTTTCTGACTGCCAGGAATGAAGAAATTGATCGGGTGGTTGGCCTGGAACTGGGAGCCGACGATTACATTGCCAAGCCCTTCAGCCCCCGCGAGGTGGCGGCACGGGTCAAGGCGGTGCTGCGTCGCACCGATTCCGGCCGGAACGCTCCCGTCCCGAACCGAATTTTCTCCGTTGATGAAGCGAAGCGGCGCATTGTCTACCATGGCAGTGCGCTCGATCTTTCCCGCTACGAATTCGATATTCTCAGTACGTTGCTTCGCCGGCCCGGACACGTGTTTTCCCGGGAGCGTCTCATGGACCTGGTCTGGGCTCATCCGGAAGCCAGTCTCGATCGGACAATCGATGCCCATATCAAGAACATCAGGGCAAAATTGAAGCGGATCAGACCGGAAGATGAGCCCATACTTACCCATCGGGGTCTGGGCTATGCCTTGAGGGATGATCTGTGAAACTGGCCACGCGGATTTTTCTCTCGTTTCTGTTGATTTCGACGGTATGCTTTGCCTACCCTATCCACTATTTCATCGGTGATTTACGCACTTTTTTCCTGAAAAGCGTTGAAGACCCCCTTGCCGATCAGGCCAATATTCTCGCGGAACTGGCCGGTGTTTCCCTGGCAGCCGGCTCCCTGGACCGGCAACAGTTCGAACGGCTCTTTCACGCCACCTATGCTCGTTCCCTTTCGGCGAGAATCTACGGGTTTCCCAAAACCGGAGTCGACGT
>CAYSWG010000054.1:0-12292 GCA_964434465.1 uncultured Geobacteraceae bacterium | reverse complement strand
GGCTGAAGTCGGCAAGGCGGCAGGGCGCTGGAACGATCCGTTCTGGAAACTGCGGACCGGCTACGGCGAAGAGAAGGAGCGGGCCAATACGGCATTGGTAACCGCAATGTCCAACGTCCTGCAGCGCCGAGGGATCGACCCTGACGCGTTGATCGAGGAGGACAGCAATCCGCAACTCAAACTGCTGGCCGCTTGACGGCTGGCTTCAACCGCCTGGGGTGGGTCCGCCCCATCCCAGGCGGATCGCTTCAGGCAATCGACAACAAACCGGCCGGCGTCCCTCGGGATTGCTGGCCGTTTTCGTTTGCGATCTGATTGACAACCGCCCGGTTCCTGTCGGAGAATATGCGTTGCCGTAGCTCGCGGCTCGAAACAACGCAGCCCTTCAATACGCCGGCGCCCGCCGGTCGCCATTTCCCTCAAGTCTCACCTGAAGAATCCTCCACGAAGCGCCGTGCTTGTTCTTGAGCCCGCAGCGCCGAAGGTTCTTTCGCCCATTCCGGGCTAAAGCAGCTGGGCAATCAGCATCTCACCAGTCCGTACAGGACATTCTTTTCAACCCCGCGGGGCACTTCCCTGCGGGGGCGTGCTCCGCGGATTTTCTAGGAGCAGATATGAATACGCTGAAAGAAAGCGCATACAAGGGCTGGCCGTATCTCCACCGGGATTTGCAGCTCAGCCCGGTAACAGTCGTCTGGTGGGCCAAGTCCCCAACTGGCCGCCAGTCGCGCTACCTGCACTGGGTTCATCTGGACAGGCTGCGCAGGACCGGCAAGACCCAGCGTCAGGAAAATGGATTCTTCTACCCCGTCTATGTGCCGACGAAGCACTACGGCGCGAGCGCGGAGGAGTTGTGTGCCTACGTCGCCGCGAAGTACCCGCCGCCAAAGTTGAGGCGGGGTTACGAGTGGCAGGGGCCGTTTCTTTACTCGTCATTCAACGAGCCGCCGCCGGAGGGCAACCACTGGGGGCAGATCATCGCCATGGAGGAACCGAAGGAAAGCGACGGTATCCTGATGAAGTATGTGGTGGAATTCGCACCACCGAGGGAGGTTGCGCACCATGCCTAACTCGATCCTCTTCTATCCTGATCATCAGGGCGTGATCCTGCAGAAGTTCTGTCCGGAAGCCGAAGCGAGGGAGTTTCTCGAGGCAACCGCCAGGCAATGCGGCGTTGGCAGCGCGATCATCTCCGACAGCGATGATCTCGAGTTCGTCTATCGCGTGAGTCCAAAACTGCGGGATCACGCCGAGCAGGTGAAAGCGGGATTGAGCAAGCAGATGCGCATCAAGGTCGCGCTCGACCGGCAGGGTGTGCCGCTGGAACAAGGCCTGCGGGCCAAGATCAGTGCCGCGCTTCTGGAGTTGGGCGTCTGAGCAGCCAAGGCAAGGAGGTGACAGCATGCAGGAGCATGGTAAGTACGAACTGCAAGTGCTCGAAAGCCAGGCCGGCTTCTACATCGGGACGTTCGATCCGCAGGAAGGGCCGATCTCCCGTGATTCGCTGGAATACTGGCCGAAACGCGAGCAGGCGGAAACCGCATTGGCGGCGGGCAACTGGACGCGCCGAGAAGGACCGTAAGCAGCAAGGCTGAACAAGCCGTCATTCAGGCAGGGGGGCAACCCCTTGCTTGGATGAACCACAAGATGCCATCCGCGGTGCGCTCGCCTGGTCACAGGCCGCAGCGTCGATGGATTCTTTCGCCTTCGGGCAAAAGCCGCTGGGCCTTCCCAGCATTTCACAAGCGGTCCATTCCGGACAGCACCTCAACCTGCCACCAGGCAGGACAACCCGCGCGGGGCTCATACCCCGTTGGGGCATGGCTTCGCGCTTTTCAAGGAGAAGTCCATGCAACTGATGTTCGTCCACACCAAGGCCAGTGATGGCCTCGAGTACGTGCAACCCCTCCCGACCGGACATTGGCTTTACGAGTTCCGCGAGTGGGTTACCTGGCTGCGCGAATGGTTCTGGTAGGCGGCAAGCGTTCTTCAACCAAGGATGGTTCCTCCCTCCGGGGAGGACCGTCCGCATTTTCATTCAAGGAGATTCCAAAATGGGCTACGACCACAGCCTTTCAACCGCTGGCAAACTGAAGGAGAGCGTAACGCTCGACCAGTTAGTTGCGGCATTCAAGCCGTTGTTCAAGTATTTCGGCTACGACGGCCTCAAGGCATTCCAAGGAACCGAGGATCTGTACGACAGCCACGAGTTCCACTGGCTGCCGGACACGCGCGAGTTTTCGGTCTACACCTGCGGCGACGTCAGCTATGACTTCGATGAACTCGTGAAGGATGTCGCGAAGGAACTGGGGCCACTCGTCGAGCAGCCGGACGAATTCGAACTCAAGAACTTCGACACCGCCGACCTCGACGCAGCCATTACCCTGATCGTCTATGGGGACTCGCCGGCGGCGGCCAACCGTTTCATCATGGAACGCGATACGGCGGAGGCGTTGGGATTGCTCGAAGAGCATCTCACCACACCAACGTTGCAACAGATTCGCGCGCTGATCAAGGGCGAACTGGATCCGCTCGCTGCCAAGCACGTCTCGATGCTGGAAACAGTCCAGGACGTACTGCAGCAAGTGATGCTAGACGGTAACACAGGTCTGCTCACGACGTTGTTTCAGGACGTAAACAAGGTTCTTTTACTACAACCCAAGGCTGCTTGATCGGCAGTCCATTCAACCACCCTGCGGGGCTCTCTCCGCACGGGGAGGGCTCCGTTTTCTTTCAAGGAGCAAAACATGCAAGAACAGAAATTCCACGTCCATGCCTACATGGTTGCGCGCATCAAGGTGGCTGGCATCACCGCCGGTTCGCCGAGCGAGGCCTGCCGCAAGGCGGACGACGTGCTGGCTGGCGAAGGGGGAAACCTGCTGCGCCGGACGCTGATCGATCTTCCGCTCGAGAAGCAGGACGAGCTGCAGAACGCGATCGTCGAGGTCGAGGACGCCGAGGAGTTGGTCGGCTATCTCGTCGACACGATCGGCGACAGCGAATACGTGCATTCCGTCAATGTCGAACCGGACTTCACGATCACCCGCACCGGGGAGAGTCGTGACAGTCTGCTACGTCAGATGGCACGGCGCATGGCACTGTCCGAACTGGACGACGACGCATCACCGCTGGCGCATTTCGTCAACGAAGCCCGGCAGAATCTCGTCGGCTACCTGCTCAAGTCGGATTCCGAGCGGGGATACTGGTCGCAGCACCTGAAGTCCTGGGTCGCGGCGCCGGTTCTGGCCACCTGGTTCGAGGAGTCGCCGTTCTTTCTTCCAACCGCCAAGAAGGGGGACATTTCAATGGTTCCTTATGTCGAGGCCAAGCCGATCGAGCGCGAGCAGTCGGTGCTTGATCTGTTCCTGGCTTTGCTGAAGCAGGCAGATGCAATCAGGATCGATGGCGCGCCAGATCTACACCAGTTCTGGACGGTATCGCCCGAAATCACCGGTGACCCGGACAACCAGATCGTCTGTTTGGTCTGGAATGACGACGGTACCCGGATGATCGACAAGCTCACGGAGGGCGGCATCAGCAAAGGCCGCTTTACCGAGGATGGAAAGTTCATCTGCGAGAACCATGAAGGCGAAAACGTCACGGTGCAGTTCTTCAAGACGTCCAAGCTGACTGCCCCGGTACCGGAGCCGCTCAAGGTGAAGCCGCGGATGGTTCCACACATGGGCATTTTGACTTTGCCGCTGGCGGAGCCGATCGAGGTTGATTTCGAAGCTCCGGAAGGTGCTGACACAGCCTCAAAGGATGCTGCATTCCTCAAGGCGCTCGGCCAGATCGGACACGTCGGATACAACCCGGTCGACGACAACTGCTTCCGCGAGGTCGAGATGGAGGCTTTCGAGCAACCTTTGAAGAAGGCGGCGTAATGGCTACCCAACTTCAGGAACTCATCGCCAAGGCCGGCAGCAGCGTCATCGAGGTGAAGGGGTACAACTTCTACAAGCAGTTCGAAGTTGGCAATTTCACCGGCGACAGTGACATCGTGCTGGCGTCGTTCAAGTCGGTTCGTGCAACCTACGATGGCATGCTGCTCCCCAAATGTCGCGTGCTAGGGCGCCCCCAGGCGGAAGTCTGGGAGGTGTTCGGCAAACGCGGGCAGAAGGTGGTGCGGTTCGCCGTCGATAACGGACAGATTCGGGTTCTCGCCTGAGCTGTCTTCTCTCACAACGCGGTTATCACCCTACGGGGTGGCGCCGCGATCCTTTCTTTGGAGGAAACATGCAAGAAAATCAACTCAAACCCTTCCGCGTCACGCTGAACGAAGAACCGGGCGACAAGTTCACCATCGTTTTCGAGTGCGAGGCGGAAGATTCCGATCATGCGGCCGAGCAGGCGGGGGATGCCTATCCTGGCTGCACAATCATCAACTGCACCGAGTTCGAGGGGAACCTGCCGCTGGATTCCTGGCTTCGCAACCTCAGACCTGGCGATGACGTGTGGTGGAATGATCCGGATCATCACAAGTCCTCCGGTATCTATCGCATCCACTCGATCCACAGCGATGAGGGCATTCTTTTCGACGACACCATTCTGATGCTGGTGAACGAGGCCGGTAGCAACTCGGAAGTGTTCGCGCGAGAGCTTTCGCCGGCGCAGCCGGATGGCCTGTTCCCGGTCATCGACGGCGACTGCGGCAACGGCGACATTTACGGCTTCGCGGCCTCGAAAGAGGTGGCGATCGAGGTCGGGAATGAAACCTTTGCCGACGAAGTTGTCGATGCCTACCTGGCCGAAAACGTCACGTTGCGCGACGGGAAAAAAGTCGACAAGGCATGGGTTGCGCTGACCAGTAAGCTCCCATCCAAGGCTAGGATCCGGCTCACGCTGGATGTGGTCTACGATCTCAACGGGGAAAGCGCGATCAGCATGATCAGTCGTCTCGAGGAGATGGTTGCTCATGCAATCGGCGAAGGCATGCTCACCGGTAGCTCGACGGCGGAAGTGGCGGAATTCGCCACGAAGGTCGTGGAGATTCCGGCAACGGCCGAGGAAGAGATCGCCGAATTCATGCTGAAACGCATTGAGAACGGTGATCTGGAACTGGGGGACATCCCGATTCGTCTGGCGCGGTATGGCCTGATGGACCCGGCCGACTTCATCAACGAAATGCGCGAGCGTATAGAAGTGATGGAGGAGAAGGGATGATCAACCAACAAGCACAGGCCGAGATCTTCGCTGCCAAACACGCTGCGGAAATCCAGGTCGCCACTGCGGTGGTGCTCGAATGCGTCCGGTTATTCCTGAACGGTACAGCGCGCGGCATCATCGATCCTAAAAAGCGCAGTGCTGCCATGGCCGCAGTTGAGCATTGCAACATCGTCTCACTAATGCTTTGTTTGCGTCCCGAGGCCGCGAAATTCGTCGAAGCGAACCAGTCGGATGCATACTGGGCGCTGATAGACGCAATGAACTGTCTCATGGATGCGACCGGTACACACTGGCCGTACATCACAATGGAACGGCGGTCCACTTACCTGTCCTGGGCCATCCCAACGGCACAACAAGTCCATTGAGGACACACCCGCCATCCTCCGAAAGGGGGGTGGCGGGTTTTTTCTATTTGGGTCCAGAATTCGCCACTTGCACAGTACCGTATTTGTGCGATATTCGCACTATGTCAGCACCAGATATCGTTATCGCAGCCACCGAGCGTCAAGGAAACATCATCCCTGTCGAATGGCGCATCGGCATCACCAAGCCCAAAGGAGTGGTCAGGGTTGAAATTCCCGAGGATGCACCGCGGGAGTATGAGGCGGCGATCGCCGAACTAGCCGCGATCAAGGCACTCGTAGACACCAAGCAGATCGGCACCAGCATGCGCCCGCACAAGGTCGTGGTAACCCAGCGCTCGATCAAGGAGCTGATGGGGCGCAAAGCGGATGAGTCAGCGCTTGTCCCGTATGGACGCCACTTGTACCTATACGTGGATGGCGCCAAGCTGTCCGTGGCAAAACCAAACTGGCCGGCAGATCTTGAGATCGACCCGGCAAGGATAAGCTCCGCGAAGGCCGAGCTTACCTCGTGGCCCGGTGGGTACTGTAATGTTCTGGATGCCGCTGTCGGCGTCAGCAGGCATGCCGTCGAACGCTTCATCGAGCGCCGCCACGTCAGAAACGACTATTGGCACGCATTTCAATCTATCCTGAAAGCGCTGGCCTCACCCTACCTGCGGATCGTGCCTGAACTGGAAATCGCCAAAACCAACCCGAAACTCCGCCGGAACGCCTTCACGAAGGTATTGCATCAAACGAATACCGATACCGCCTTCATCGTCGTCAATGAGGAGGAAGGTTGGGTACTGGTCACCATTCACCCCTACCATCAGGAATTCGTACCTACCCTGGTGGGGGGGAGGGTCGAGTACCGGCGCAACGGGTAGGCGCCAAAGCACCCTAAATCCGGGTATACGCTGGTTGAGACAAGCGATGCCGCTCGTATAGGATCACACCCAAAGTTGTGGTCAGGGGCGCAAACGCGTATCTAACAGTGATGCTTGGGGAAAAGGGAAGACTGGCAAATCTTGGGTTTGCGCCAAGATTCTTCGCACGCACGTCCATTACTCTCCTGCTCATCATTGGGCTGGTGTTTGTTATTGCGCTTCTTGACAAATGGGTTGACCTGCAAGGCCGTGCCCACGCAAATGTCGAGCGGCATGTGGCCGAACTAAGCCAGGACCTCAAGGAAGCCGCCTACAAAGGAGATTACGACGAGTTACGGACGATATTGGAAAATAGTGTCGATGCACTTTGTATTGGGCAGCTCGTGTTTTTCTCAAAAAGTGGTCATGAGGTAGTCGCGAACGGTTATGGCAGAGAAGAAATAGCTGATGCCCCTGAGTGGTTCTATAAACTTTTGGGCACGAAAGAAATCGCTGAATCACAGCCAGTGGTGGTTAATGGTGTCCGTCTTGGTGAAGTTGAAGCCAGCGCCGATAGCCGCACGATGACTGGCCGGTTGTGGATCGAGACCACAAATCTGGTGAATCTCCTGGTGGCCGTATATGGGCTAGGGTTGCTCGCAATGGGGTTGGTGATCAAACAAGGAACAAAATGGATCAATTCGCTGATGGGCGCCATCAGCTATGCCACCCAAGGGTGCTCGCATGGCCATTTGAAAGAGAACGGACCACCTGAATACACCGGAGCCATCGAGGGCATTGAGAAAATGGAGCGTGCGATTGCCGAAACAAGGTCGCAAGCGCTAGAGGAGAAAGCCCGGTTGAACAATGCATCAGCATTGACCAAATCCTGGTATTGGGAACAAAACGAATATCTTTGCTTCACTTATGTTTCGGATGGGGTCAGTGAGATCGGTGTCGAAAGCAAGGATCTGCTCGGAAAGACACAGTTCAGCCTGCCTGTTGAGATTTCCGGCGAGCAATGGGATAGCTATGTCGAGAGGACTGCCGTCCATCAGCCGTTCCTGCTCGAGCCCGCAAAAAAGGATGGACAGTGGTACTCGATCCGCGGCGAACCGATATTCGACTGCGGTAGGTTTGCAGGATATCGCGGCATCGGAACAAACATCACGGCTTTGAGGGGGGGGTATCAGGATCAGAATAGTGTCGAGCTGAGTGATGCCCTGACCCAACTTGCAAGCCCTGTCGAATTGCGAAGCAACCTGAGAAGTGCCATATCTCAATCAAAAAGCACGGGCAAGTTTTTCGCGCTGTGCTGTATCGACCTTGATAATTTCAAGGCCATCAATGATGACTATGGCCATATTGCAGGCGACGCTCTCTTGATCGAAGTTGCACAACGACTCAAGGAAAACGTGCGGGGGAGAGATTGGGTTTCAAGAGTGGGCGGTGATGAATTCCTAATGATCCTTTCGGATCTCGAATCGGAGAAATCAGCTCAGAATACGATCAATCGGATCCTCCAGGACATCATCAAGCCTTACAGCATTCCTGAGTATGGCAAATTCACGATCACAGCCAGCATCGGGGTCACACTGTTCCCTCGCGATGACTCCGAGGAAGACGGTCTTGTCAGGCATGCCTCGCAGGCGCTATTTATCGCAAAAGAGGAAGGGAAGAACAGGTATCACATTCTCGATCAGGCTTCCCTCCGTGAATCAGGGGAGCGGGCTGATTTGCTGGGGCGATTCGCTCTCGCCATCGATCAGGACGAGCTTGTTCTCCATTACCAACCGAAGATCGATCTCTGGACGGGCGAAGTGATCGGCCTCGAAGCCTTGTTGCGCTGGCAACATCCTGAACGTGGGTTGATCATACCAGGAGAATTCATACCGGTCATCGACGATTCCCAGTTATCGATTCGAGCAGGGTATTGGGTGATCAAAAAGGCAATCCAACAATTGGATATATGGATCGACGAGGGGTTCTCGACCACGGTGAGCGTGAATGTGACCGGCAAGTTGCTCCTCCATCATGGGTTCGTGCAAAACCTTCAGGATATGTTCCTGGACTATCCATCTGTCAAGCCGGAGATGTTGCAAATCGAGATTCTCGAAAGCGTTGCCTTGAAGAGAGTTGATCAGGCTCATCAGGTGATTGCGGAATGTCATGAGATGGGGATCACTTTCGCGCTTGATGACTTTGGTACCGGATATTCGTCGCTGACATATCTGAAACGGCTCGGTGTCGACGCGATCAAGATCGACAAGGCGTTTGTTGCCACCATGCTATCGGACCCCGAAGACTTCGCCATTGTCGAAGGGTTGGTCGGCCTGGCGGAATCTTTCAGCTGCTCTGCGATTGCCGAGGGGGTTGAATCCTTGGAGCATGGTGTCATGTTGCGCCGCATCGGATGCCGATATGCGCAAGGATATGGGATTGGGAAGCCCATGCCTGAAAATATGATCCATGCGTGGTTGAAGGAATGGCGGCTACCGGAACAATGGATTTCCGTCGGCCGGTGGCATCGGGCTGACATCGCGTTGATCGAAGCGCAGATCAGCCATCTGCAATGGCTTGAGTCGGTCAGGCGCTATATCACCAATTCCAGCGATATGCAGCGGCCCAATGACATCGATGGATGCAAACTGAGCAGGTGGTTCGAGAAAAAGGCGTCTCATCGATTCACCGAAGCCATCGAACGGCTCAACATTCATCAATCTCACCGGGAAGTTCACAGTCTCTGCAACGACATCATCGCGCTGGTTGAAAATGGGGAAATTGAACAGGCGAATGGTGAGTATCAGAAGCTGGTAGCAAAAGGCAGGAATCTAATCGAAGCGCTTAATGCGATGGTCTCTGAGAAGAAGCAGGACATGGCAGAGGTTGTGCATTGAGACTGGGGTCTCATCTTGCCGAAACCCTGCATTGCGGGATCGGAGGCTTGTTCAACCCGTGGAAAGACACTTTGGCCGATGACCTGCCTCAGAATACACCTGAAGCACGTCTGTCCAGGCTGGAACAGCATCTGGCGATCACACCGGAATTCATCCTTTGCGGCGAAGCACCAGGATACCAGGGTTGTGCGCGCAGCGGGATCGCGTTCACCAGTGAACGGCTTCTGATCGAGGGGGTGATTCCGCGCGTATCGAAAGTCGACGGTCGGCTCACCAAGCGGAATCTCCCTTTCTCCGAACCATCTGCCACCACGTGTGGAAGACGCTCTACAAACTCGGGATAGCCGAAAAACGGTGCTTTGGAATGCGGTCCAGTTGCATCCTTTTAGACCCGGGAACCACCTGAGCAACCGCACGCCTACCTCGGCCGAAATTGCGCTTGGCGCGCCGGCGATGCGCATCTTGGCGGAAGCATTCCCCAAAGCAAAGATCATTGCCGTTGGTCAGAAGGCAAAAGGCTTGCTGCAAGGGATGGGGATTCACATGGCCGGCGTTGTGCGGCATCCGGCCAATGGTGGCGCGATCGAGTTCGCGGCCGGGTTGGAAAACCTCAAACAAAGCACCGCGAGAATCCCCTCGCTTTAGCCATGGGAAGGAAAGCGGGAATTTGACTTTTTAGGATTTCCTTGCATTCGATACGATAGCTCAGAGACCCCGATGGGTTTGCCCTTAGAACCCCCTGCCTTTAGGCATGGGGAGGTTTAGGCTTGCGAATTGATGATGCGCGCGAAGTGCGCGTTCATCAGCAACCTGCCTATCAGTACCGGGGCGGACAAGATTGTGGCGCCTAGCGCCTATATTTCGGGGGAGTTATTCCAGAAATACCCAAGGACGTTCAAGTGGGTCCATTCGAAGTACGCGGGTATACCAAGAACCAGGCAGGAAAGGATGGCGACAAGCCACAACATATTGTAGGTACCCATCGCATCAAGCAACTCAAGCTGGTGCTTGGCTGCGGCTTGCTCGCAGCGCTCGGAGAAGCGTGAATAGGGCACCCGTGCTGCGATTATAGAGGTGAGGATGAACTGGCAGAAGCGGCCTTTGATCATCATCTGCCAGCGGACTTCGATGTTGCCGAGCGACTTGTAACCAAACCACATCGCGAATGCGACCAAACGCATTGGCAGCAGGCCCAGAATGAAGCTGCGAGGTAGCTGTGCTATCCCGTTGAAGAAGTGGAACACGCCAGATCGCTGAGGATGGGTGTGCGCGCTGGCGGCAGCTACCCATCCGATCTGCATGAATACCGAAAAGCCGAACAAGACCACGAACCCCGACAGTATGCTCATCGGGTAACGGCTATGGCTTGCGATGAAACGCAACTGCTCGGAATACTCGACGACCTCGGCGCAGTCGCTGCTTGAAAGACAGTTCTGTACATTGGATAAATGTTCGTTGATCAGTATTCCGGTGTAGAAGCCGGAAGCGATGATGATCATCTGCCACGCGAACAGAAAATACCAGAACCATGTTTGGGACTGCTGCCATGTCTCCTTCCAGTGTGCGGACGGCAGGATTTTGTGCATCCCGTATTCATCGGAAATGTCGCGGGTAATATCCGACTCAATTGAACGAGCGATGCCTCGACAGCTTTCCAGAAGCGGAATCATTGAGCGGTTTTATGTTGGGTTATTTGCGAAAAACATCAGAGAATCCGCTAGATCACCCATGTTCCTGGCGCGCTGCAGTCCGTTGTACATCGTCTTGGCGAAGCTCAGATTCTTCTGGCTTTGCAACGGGAGTTCCGCGGCGATGGCGGCCCAATCCTTGCGAGCCATCAACCCGTCATCGAAGAACTTCATGGCCGACACGAAAGGCTTGCCGTAATCGTCGGCATGCTTCCCGAAGGCCGCCAGTTTGGATGCGGACATGCCGAGCTTCGCTGCATTGCCAAGCAGGGGGAGGGCTGCTGCGCAATTGGTGGTCTGCTCCCAGGCTGAGGGGTCGGAAGGGGTGTAGAGGTCGCTGACGAAAGAACGCCGCTGATCGAGCATGGCGTTATCCTTGGAACGCATCTGGAACATGCGAGTCATGGTCGGCGTATTGGTGCATTTCAGCCCGCTCTCGATACTGCCGATGAAGGGGAGTATTTGCAGCAAATTCTCCGCGGCCTCGGCGGTCTGGTCGAGTCTCTTGAGCTTGTCGGCGGTATCCTGATCGCGCAGCAGCGATTCCCACGACTTCACCTGGCCGGCATCTGTGACGTAGTAGCGACGGCTGTAGATGACCTCGCCCTCCATGTCATCCTGGTAGCGCTTGCGCACGCATTGAAGGTCAACGATCTCGCCGTAGGCGCCTTTCATGCGATCAAGGAAGGCGTATCCGCCTGCCACATTGCGCCCCATGGCCATACATTGCGAGCGGAACTCTCCGCGCTCGCGGCTGCGCTCCATGCCATAGCGCGCGTCCATCGCCAACCGGAAAGGCGAGCCAACCTTCTCGTATTCCTTTTTTGCGGTGATGACGTCTTCAGGGGACTTCGCCAAACGGCCTTCAACGGTAATGCCACCGGGCCTATTCTGCCCATGGATAGTGAAAATGATTTTGTTGGGGGGCTCAAAATTTGTTTCTCCAACACCTGCCATCGCAGGATTCACTGATGCGTAATTCATTTCAGCAAGAATCTCTCCGGCGATCTTCCGCGCCTTGGACGGGGTACGGATTGGCGGCAGGTAGCCAAGCTGCTGCACGTCGAGCCTGACAGGCTTCACCCCCGGGTTATGCAGGACAAAGCTGTCGCCGGTTCGTTCCAGTACGGCGCCGTTTGTCAGGGTCACCGGCTGGTTGAGGGGAAGCGACATCGCGCTCTCCAGACCGCTATGCGTTCCTGTCCGGCGCGCTGGGGCAGGCGCCGGCCTGCCGACGATGGCGTTGAGGATGCCGTTGGCTGCATCGAGCTTGGTGCCGATATCGTTGGCGGCGATCTGGTGCGCCTCGCCATAGGGCCAGTCATTGAACG
>CAYSWG010000053.1:0-12386 GCA_964434465.1 uncultured Geobacteraceae bacterium | reverse complement strand
GCTGGCAGTACTTAAGTCGTGAAGAGGCATTGCGACTTCGCAACGGCAGGCTGGATCAGGTTGTACTGACGGAAGTACTGCGACCGTGGCTTGCGGCCAATAACCGGATCGAGGTAAAGGGAGAAACTCATCTCTTCAGTGACGCCAATATTGCCGAAGCTATCAGACGGCTGACCGATGAGCCGTTTGACGGACTGGTGCGCACCAACGAAAAAATCTATCATCTGCTGACCTTGGGCACCAGCCTGGATCAGACAATTGGCGGCGACCGTAAGGGGCGTTCCCTGCACTATATCAACTGGCAGAACCCCGGAAATAACGTTTATTACGTCACCAACGAGTTTGCCGTGGAGCGGAGCCGATCCCATGAAACGGCCAGACCCGACCTGGTGCTGTTCGTGAATGGCATTCCTCTGGTCATCATTGAATGCAAACGGCGGGACAAGGATCATCAGGCCGGACAAAAGCAGATTGAAACTGCAATCGAACAGATGATCCGCAACCAGAAGGACGACTACATCCCCCACCTGTTTCAGTTCGGTCAACTACTGATCGGCACCAGTGTCAATGAAGCACGGTACGGCACTGTCGGCACCTCCCGTAAATACTGGAGCGTCTGGAAGGAAGAAGGCGCCTTTGATCAGGCGGTTCATGCCGCCGCAAACACGCGCTTGCCTGCGGAGATAGAGGCAAAGATATTTGCTCCCCTGGAAGAAAAGGACGCCAAGGCTTACCGGGATGCCCGCCGCTATTTCAATGAGCTGTGGGCGGGTGGTGATCGCCTGCCAACGGTACAGGATAAAACGCTTTGGGCACTGCTCCGTCCGGAACGCCTTCTGGAATTAGCGTATGGCTATATCGTTTTCGATGCCGGAGTGCGCAAGATTGCCCGGTACCAGCAATACTATGCCGTCAAACGCACAATAGAGCGGGTCATCCCCTTGCGGGAAGGGGTACGGCAGGGGGGCGTGATCTGGCACACCACCGGTAGTGGCAAATCCCTGACCATGGTCATGCTGGCCAAGGCGCTTGCGCTTCATCCCGCTATTTCAAACCCTCGCGTGATTATCGTTACCGACCGTGTCGATCTGGATGACCAAATCTGGCGCACCTTCGGCGCGTGTGGGAAATCAGCCGAGAAAGCAAATACCGGCGAGCATCTTGTCCGACTGATTATCGAAGGCAAGGCCAGCGTCATTACCACAATCATCAACAAGTTCAGCACGGTTAAAGGGAAGTATGGCGTAACCGATACCAATCCAAACATTTTCGTACTGGTGGACGAGAGCCACCGTACCAACTATGGAACCACGGCGGCCCAAATGCGCCGGGTGTTCAGCAATGCCTGTTACCTGGGATTCACCGGCACGCCGCTGCTAAAGATAGAGAAAAGTACAGCCCGCAAGTTCGGCGGGTTCATCCACTCCTACACCATGCGTCAAGCGGTAGAGGACGAGGCCGTGGCGCCGCTGCTGTACGAAGGGCGCATGGCGCTCCTGGAGCAGAACCAGGATGCCATGCAGCGGTGGTTTGATAGAGTGACCGCCAATCTCAGCGATGCGCAAAAAGCCGACCTGAAGCGGAAGATGGCCACCAAAGAAGCGGTGCAGAATGCCGAGCAGCGCTTGCGATTGATCGCGTACGACATCAGCGTCCATTATCAGGACAACTTCAAGGGGACAGGCTTCAAGGCGCAGTTGGCGGCATATAACCGCACGACCGCCATTCTCTACCGCAAGTTTTTCAAGGAATACGGCATGGTGGATGCCGAAGTGATCATGTCGCAACCTGACACCAGAAAGGAACACGAGTCGATTGAGGAAGAGGACGAATCAATCGTCAATGCATTCTGGAAAGAGATGATGCAGCGCTTCGACAAAGAAGAGGAGTATGTCAAACAGCTAATCGCCTCCTTTGGCCGTGCCGACGGTGTTGAGATTCTTATCGTTATAGACAAGCTACTAACCGGTTTCGACGAGCCCCGCAACACCGTCCTCTATATCGACAAGGCTCTCAAGGAGCATAGCATCCTTCAGGCCATTGCCCGTGTAAACCGTATCTACACCGGCAAGGAATTCGGATATATCGTGGATTACCGTGGTGTGCTCGGGTCACTGAATGAAGCCATGAATACCTATGATGCCTTGGGCGGGTTTGACCCGGATGATGTGGATATGACCGGCGCCATCATCGACACCCATGCAGAGGTGAAAACGCTGCCGCAGAAGCACACTGACCTGTGGGATGTGTTCAAGGAAGTTGCCAATAAACTCGACAATGAGGCAATGGAGCAGCACCTGGCTCCAGAGGACCGGCGACAGGCATTTTATGAGGCACTGACCGCATATCAGCAGACCCTGGCCGTGGCGCTGGCGACTGAGCATTTTTATGAGGATACCTCCGGAGAGCAGATAAAAGTTTATAAAGAAGACCTGAAACGCTTCCGCAGCTTGCGGGCTTCAGTGCAGCAGCGCTTTGCCGAATCAATT
This sequence comes from uncultured Geobacteraceae bacterium, assembly GCA_964434465.1. GTDB lineage: Bacteria > Desulfobacterota > Desulfuromonadia > Geobacterales > Geobacteraceae > RPRC01. The sequence continues at coordinate 9,897 of CAYSWG010000053.1, read as the reverse complement.
GATTACAGCCAGTATGAAAAGCAAATCCGCAAGGTAATGGACAGCCATATCCAGGCCCCGGACGTAGAGGTTGTAACCAACTTGGTGAACATCTTCGATGTGGATGCCTTCGATCGGGAAGTGGAAAAGCGCATTGGCCCGGCTGCAAAGGCGGATGTCATTGCGAATCGTCTGGCCAAGACCATTCACGAGCGGATGGATGCAGACCCGGTATTTTTCAAGAAGTTTGCCGATCTTATCCAGAAGGCTATTGACGACTACCGGAACGAGCGAATCAGCGAGGCCGAATACCTCAGCAAGGTTTCTGAATATCTTGGGACTATCCGGCAGGGTCATGATACGGAACTGCCGAATGAGCTTGCCAGTTACCGGGAGGCGCCGGCCTATTATGGTGTAGTTGGCGAGGTGTTGGAAAGTTACGGTCCAGATCAGGCCGAACGAAAACAGATAGCAGCGGAAATGGCTATAGCCATCGAAAAGATAATTGACCCGATGAAAGGGCGAGACTGGACCGTACGAGATGACATCCAGAAGGGGATGGCTAATGCCATTGACGTTTTCCTGTTTGAGGTCCGTGACCGGTACGGGGTCAATTTGAATACCCCCGACATGGACGCCATTATCGAGCGCTGCCTGTCAATAGCTAAAAAACTGGCGGGTGGGTAGGTGATTCAGAAAGATAGCATAACCTGGGGAACGGTCGAGATACCTTACCATTATTCCCATTCCCGCCGGAAAACAGTTGGCATCAGTGTTCATCCGGACCTGTCAGTGACGGTCAGGGCACCCCATGGGACAAGCATTGAAATTATCAGAGATTTTGTCCATCGCCGGGGCGCGTGGATCAGTAAAACGTGGAGAGATTTCGAGCAGTTTTTGCCAAAACAGCCGGAACGCCGGTATATTGCCGGAGAGACACACCGATATCTGGGACGGCAATACCGGCTGAAAATTGAGACGGCAGAGGCAGAGAGTGTCAAATGTCTGCGGGGCTATCTGTGGGTGAAAACCAAGGGAGAAATAACGCCGGAACGGACCAAGGAGCTGCTTGAAAATTGGTATCGCCAACACGCTAAAGTGATATTTCAAGAACGATTGGCAGTCTGCCTCCAGAGAGTACACCGGGAAAAAATTCCTCCCCCTGGGCTACTGATCCGCAAGATGACGAGCCGCTGGGGAAGCTATTCGTCTGCAGGTCGGATCACCTTAAACCTGGCGCTCATCAAGGTACCGAAAGAGTGTATTGATTACGTGATAGTCCACGAACTCTGCCATCACAAGGTAAAGCATCACGGGCCGAGGTTCTGGAAGCTACTGCATCGATTAATGCCGGATTTTGAAGACCGGCGGAAGAAGCTGAATGTATTCGCGGAATGAATGGTGATAGAAAGCAGGAATCAACAATCATGATTCAACAGGTGCGTATTGCGTGCTGCGCATTGCTCGGGGAGTGCACTTGTCTGACCGCTGCATGTTCACTGCCTGTTAACAGCGCAAGGAGGGCGAGAGGAGTGGTTTTGTTGCCAATGACGATTGAGTCTGGCGATGCGTGAATCAATGGGGCGCCAGCAGGGTAAAGGGGCTGGCAGGAATGTTTCTGGCAACGCCATAGCCGATCAGTACCGAGAAGGCCAGCCATGCCAGCCATTGCTTGCGGAACCAGACGGGTTTGAGAAGTATTATGCCCAGTACGGGAATGGCTGCGACCATGAGCGGGTTCAGGGCCAGGGCCGCGCCAATATTTCCATGGAGCAGGCTGTGCAAGGCACGGAGCGAGCCGCACCCTGGGCAATATAACCCGGTCAGCCAATGAAAGGGGCAGGGTGGGAACAGGCCGTTCGTTGCCGGGTTGAAGAGGTAGAGGAGCAACATACTGCCGGCTCCGGTACCTCCAATAAGAACCGAGAGCATGCTTTTCCGTAACAAAGGACTAGGCACGGACGATAGCGGCAATTACCGTGATAAGTACGTAGAGAACAATGCCTACAATACCGATGCCCACTGACCACCAGCAGAACATCTTTGCCTTGCGGGATGCCTCCCTTGCACCGGCGACGTCCCCTGATTGGAGTTTTCCGTTCACCTGCGCGGAAAAAATTATCGCTGGAATGCCCAGGGGCATGCAGCAGAGCACGGTGACGAGGATTGCCTGGACGAGATAGTTGGGTATCTGCTCCGTTTGCGGACTGCCGGCAGCCGGTTGTTGCAGGATTTCACCACATTGCACGCAGCGGTAAGCGTTATCGTCATTTCGGTAACCACATTTCCGGCAGTACATATCTACTCCTTTAAAGGTAATCTGTTGATTCAGTCGATAGTCCTCAGCAGCACAAACAGCAGCAGATAGCCGGAAGCGCAGAGTGTTCCCAGAATAATCCCGGTCCAGGCATGGGCTGTACCGCGTACTTCCGGACTGCGTTTGACGAGCTGCAGCCCTTGAACCCCCAAAATTACCGCAGCGATTCCGGCCGGAATCCCGAGAACAGGTATCAGGGCAAAAATGCTCAGGTAGTAGGCCCAGAGGGCCGGGGCGTTCTTGTAGGGGATAAGTCCACCCAGGGTGGTGTCGCTGCTGGCCACGGGCCGGAGTTGGTCGTGCAGTTCAGTGCCGCAGCGCGTGCAGCGGAAGTTGTTTTCTTCATTCTTCTGTCCGCAGCGGTAGCAGAAAATGTCTGGAGCAGCCGGTCCTGTGGCGGGGGTGCTCTCCTGACTTGTTGTGGGTGTAGTGCTGGTCATTGGTTCTCCGGGCGATTAGGTAGAGGTTCATGATGCCGTACGGGGCAGTGGCCCCCGTGCCGGAACCGGCAATGATCTGCGCCAACTTTTGTTTTGTGGACACTGAGTCTGGCTCCGGGGTTTTATAGCACGAAAACTGTCGCAAATAAATATTCTAATGATCATGCGACATGGTGAAAGATGCCTTATGGAACTCATCCTTTGTGTCCCTGTGGCTTGCGGGTGCGATCGTCCGGTGGTTGTGGGGTTATTTACGCACTATTGCGGCGAGTATCTTGTGTGTCTTATGGGTGAGAGGGTTGATGGGGTCGCGTGAATAGACGATACTGGCATATACACCAAGCCGACATTTTCTCGACCCTGTCCCGCGATGAGATGAAGTGGCCGGCGCAAGAAAGCTATATGCACGAAGTTGCCGAAGGAGCATTTGTTTTCTGCCTAGCGATGCAAGCGACTCCGTGTCCCTGTTGAAGGAGTGGGACGTCAAGATTTCCCGTATCGGCGAAGACGGCAGGGCAACAATTCTTGAATTGGTTACGTCCAGCGAGATTTTTCGGTGTAATGTCCAATCTTGCAGAAGACGCTCGAAATACAATGGCTCAGATATGTGAAGAGAGCTTGATTTGCGCGCTTGGCATGGGAGACTTCATGCAGTTTGTGCAACGGCATGCAGGTCAGGCTCTCATGATTATGAAACGTATCGGCTTAAAACGAGTGGAGATCGAATCGCGCCAATAGACAGTCGAGGTGGATACATGGACAGGAAATACTGGTATATCAAGCGAGCCGATTTGTTTTCAACACTGTTGCCGGAAGAGGTCGCGTGGCTGGCACAGCGTAGTGAGATGTGTACCTTTGCCAGGGGTGCGGTGATTTACTTGCCAAGCGATCCCAGTGAGCACGTGTACCTGTTGAAGGAGGGAGCAATCAAAATTGCCCGGCTTGACGCCGACGGTCGGGAAACGATTCTTGAACTTATTGCCCCTGGAGAAATTTTCGGTGAAATGTCGATTCTGGATGAAGACACGCGCTCGACCATGGCCCAGGTATTGGAGGAGAGTCTTGTGTGCTCCATGAAAAAAGATGTCTTTACAACGTTTCTCCAGGCACACAGCGATTTGACATTCAGAATCTTGAAGCTGGTTGGTCTCAAGCGCATTGAAATTGAATCGCGATTCGAAGAACTGGCCTACTGTAGCGTCAGTCAGCGCATTGCTTCACTGCTGGTGCGCCTTGCCCGGAAGTACGGCGTAGAACGTGGGGGCGAAATCAGAATCCGCCTCAGATTGTCACACCGGGATATTGCTTTTCTGGTGGGGGCCTCTCGAGAAACGGTGACAGAAATCCTCAATCTGATGAAGTCCCGTGCTGTCATCGGCACTGGGTTCATGTCGATCGTAATCCGTAACATGGAGGCACTGCAATCCATGAAATAAAAAACAAGAGTGGTACAAATAGGCCAGCGAATGTAAGCGGGATTACATCTTGGCGGAATCAAACTCCGTACAATGAATCTGCAGGAGAATTCCGGAAAGAGTTTTTGCGTTACGGTGCTCTCTTGTCGTGTTGTTCAAACTACGGATCGGAAAGGGGAGAGACATGAAGAAATTGCTGATTGTTGCACTTGCAGGTTTGAGTTTAGCTATCATTGGCTGCGCGGCGAGTACGGAAAGCGTCACATCATCGAGCGGGTCTACTGCTGCGTTGATAACCTGCTTCGTATGCGGCGAGCAGTTTGCCACACAACAGCAGTTGGAGAGCCATTACAAAGCACATCCGGATCACCAGACTGTCAGAAAGAGTGCAATCATCAAATGTTCCACGTGTGGTCAGGAGTTCACCGTGCAACAGGGCCTTGATGCTCACCTCAAGGCGCATCCGGGCCATGCCCCTCAGGGTGAGTTTGTCCCGAGAAGTGCAAACATCAAGTGTTCAACCTGTGGCCAGGAGTTCACCATCCAGCAGGGAGTTGGAGCCTATGAAAAGGCCCATCCAAAACACATGCAGTAGATAGTGCCAGGGTACTCTTAAGAAACGGAGCCGTTACATTCGGCTCCGTTTTTTTGCCATTACCTGTCGGCGCACGCATCCTGCAGGAACATTCTGTGGCAATCTCTTGCCCGGAGCCATCCTCTGCAATCCTGTCCGGCTGGTTGTGGCGGCGAGCGGGAACGTTAGCATGACTCCTGAATTCGAGTTGCAGCCTTTTAATTTGACATCCAGGCTGTTACCGGCACAATAGAGCCAATGACCGTTGGCGGGATACCCCGCTCGGGGTTTTTCATGAGCAACACACCTGTTCGGGAGCTGTGACCAATGTCAGAACTTCGCCAGAATCTATTGAATGGGACCTGGGCACTTATCGCTCCTGACCGGGGCATTAAGCCGTCGGCGTTTCCGGAGGTCGAGCTTTTCAGGGGCACCGCAGCTCCTGTTCACCACGCCGACTGTCCGTTCTGTCCGGATAATGGCGATCGTTTTCCCGTTGAAGTACTCAACGAGATTAACGATGATCGTGGTCTGTGGCTGGTCCGTACCATTGACAACAAATACAAACTGTTTGATGAATTCGCCGATTGTCCCCTGACTCCCGAGCCATTTGGCCGCCGTGGCCCCTATGCCTATTTCAGAGGGTGTGGCAACCACTACCTGGTGATCGAAACCCGGGTGCATAATCGAGTGCTGGGCGAACTGACAGTCGCTGAGATCCGCCTTGTGCTGGGGAGTTATGCAATGGCGCTTGCCAGTCTCCGGCGCAATCCCAATAATTTGGTTACCCTGCTCTTCAAAAACCAGGGACCGCTGGCAGGGGCTTCGCAACCCCACGCCCACTCCCAGGTGGTCGGCAGTCGCGTTGTGCCGGCCTGGACCAGAAACGCCCTGCATGTGCAGGATCGCTATTTTGATGATAACGGCTGTTGTGCCATGTGCCGTATCGTCGACTATGAGTCCCGGTTGGGCGAACGGGTCATCGCTGAAACACCGCTGACGATGACCTTGTCACCCTATGCCGCCAGCGCTCCCTACGAGGTTTGGGTCGTGCCGAAACGGCACGTGGCCTGCTTTGAAGATCTCCGCCCGGAAGAGTTGGATGCCTGTGCTGTGGCCATGCAGCAGTTGCTTGCCGCCTATGTGGGGACGTTGGACAATCCCGACTTCAATTATGTGTTCCACTGTGCGCCGCACGCCCTGTCCGGTAGTCCCTTTTTTCATCTGTACCTGCAGACTCTGCCACGGTTGACCTTGCCAGGTGGTTTCGAGGTGGGGACAAACATACCGGTGAATACTGTCTGGCCTGAGGATGTGGCTACCGTGCTGGCCGGTGCGGTGGCCTCTCGAGGAGGTTCACCCCGTGGGCAATGAAACTACACTGTACCCTGCTGATGCCTATAATTCCACCCTGCAGGACAATGTGCACCCGACCGATTGGATCAACCCTGAGCCGGCCGGGCGGTACAACCTGGTGGTGATTGGGGCCGGTACGGCCGGGTTGGTGACGGCTGCCGGAGCGGCAGGGCTCGGCGCGAAGGTTGCATTGATCGAAAGCTCCCTGATGGGTGGCGACTGCCTCAATGTTGGCTGCGTGCCGTCCAAGGCGTTGATCCGCGCTTCTCGCGCCGCCCACGAACTGCGTACTGCTGGTGAATTGGGTGTGTCAGTTGGTGCCGGTGTGTCCATCGATTTTGCTGCGGTCATGGCTCGACTGCGCCGGCTGCGGGCCGTCATCAGCCACCATGATTCGGCCCGGCGTTTTCGCGACGAACTGGGTGTGGATGTCTATTTCGGTGCGGCCCGGTTTGTCGGGGCAGATGCCGTCCAGGTAGCAGGACAGCGCCTGCGTTTTGCCCGGGCGGCCATCTGTACCGGCGCCCGGGCGGCAGCGCCGCCGATCCCCGGCCTGGCCGAGACCGGCTACCTGACCAACGAAACGGTGTTTTCCCTGACCGAACTGCCGAAGCGATTGGCGGTAATCGGCGCCGGTCCCATCGGCTGCGAGCTGGCCCAGGCCTTTGCCCGCCTTGGCAGTCTGGTCAGTATCGTCGGTCACCGCACGGACCATTTGCTCCCCCGGGAAGACCGCGATGCCGCCGCTATCCTGCATGGGGTTTTCACCCGGGAGGGGATCGCCCTCTATCTGCCGGCGCAGGATTTACAGGTGTCTAGAAATGCCACCGGTAAACTGCTTCACTTCACATCCGCCGACCGGGAGGTGGCTTTGGAGGTCGACCAGATTCTCGTTGCTGTTGGTCGGGCGCCGAATGTGGAGGGTCTGGAACTGGCAGCGGCCGGTATCGGCTATGATCCCCGGCAGGGGGTGCAGGTGGACCAGTTTCTGCGCACCAGCAATCCCCGGGTCTATGCCGCCGGCGATATCTGTTCGCCCCACAAGTTTACCCATACGGCCGATGCCCAGGCGCGGATCCTCATTGCCAATGCCCTGTTCATGGGGCGGCAGAAGAGTTCGACCCTGACGGTTCCCTGGTGCACCTATACGGATCCGGAAATTGCCCATGTGGGCATGTATGCCGCTGACGCCGAGCGACATGGCTTTGCCGTGCAGACCTTGACCGTGCCGTTAACCGCCGTGGACCGGGCCGTGCTGGACGGTGAAACCGAGGGCTTTGCCCGGGTGCATCTGCGCAAGGGGAGCGACCGGATACTCGGTGCGACGATTGTTGCCCGCCATGCCGGTGAGATGATCAACGAACTGTCCCTGGCTATCAACAATGGCTTGGGGCTGTCGGCCATCGGTCGCACCATTCACCCGTACCCCACCCAGGCGGAAGCGATCAAAAAACTTGCCGATGCCTATAATCGCGGCCGGTTGACGCCAGCGGTCAGTCGCTTGCTGGCCGGCTGGCTGCGCTGGCGGCGGAGCTGACCATGGATCGGAAAAAAATCACCATACTGTTTGTCCTCGTGGTTGGCCTTGTCCTGTTTTTCTGGTTCGACCTGGGGCGCTATGTGACCCTTGCGTCACTGAAGGCCAACCGGCAGGCGCTGCTGGCGTTCCATGAAGCACATGGTCTGCTGATGGTGGCCGGGTTCATGGCTGTGTACATCGTGCAGACGGCCTTGTCCCTGCCCGGGGCAACTATTCTGTCATTGGCGGCCGGGGCGATCTTCGGTACCCTGTTTGGGACGCTCTACGCTGTTATCGCCGCGACCCTCGGTGCAACCCTGGCGTTCCTGCTTGCCCGCTATCTGTTCCGTGACCTGGTGACACGCCGCTTCGGCCCGAAACTCGCCACCATCAATCGTGAACTGGAAGAGCGCGGTTTCAATTATCTGCTCTTCCTCCGTCTGGTGCCGCTTGTCCCCTTCTTCCTGATCAACCTGGCGGCCGGCTTGACGCGATTGCCCGTGCGTACTTTTTTTGCGGGCACCCTGCTCGGCATCATCCCCGGCGGCTTTGTCTATGTTAATGCCGGAGCCAGCCTTGCCGGCATCGACTCCCTGGCGGGCATTGCTTCGCCCCGGGTCCTTGGCTCCTTTGCCCTGCTCGGTATTTTTGCCCTGATTCCGGCGCTCTACAGCCGAGTCAGGAGCAGCAGGCAGCAGTGACAGGATCTGTTTACCGCCGGCCCATGCTGCTCACCACGCCCGTGCCGCACCAAGGTGCACCGTTGCCTTGAGCCTGACTCGTCCTGTGCATCTTTGCCCATTGCCGGGAGCCGGTTCCGTGGTACAATCCACTGCGCGCCGTGCGACGGTAGGTTGCCAGTGCCGTGGTGCGGGTGGAGAGCTGATCTGAAAAGGAGACGAGTGGCGGCGCTGTTTCTCCCGTGGCCGGCACGGTACGACATATGGACACAACATTCAAAGAGACACTCCGGGCGGTGAATCCCCATTTCATAACCTTCGATTCCCTGAAGACCCTGCAGGTCAATCTGGGCAATCTCTGCAATCTGGCCTGCCGCCATTGCCATGTGGCCGCCTCGCCGACCGGTGAGAAGACCATGAGCCGTGATGTGGCGGAAAAGATCGTTGCGGTGCTGCAGCGGCAGCCCGGCATCACTCTTGATATGACCGGCGGCTGCCCGGAAATGAGTTCCCAGTTCCGGTATCTGGTCGAAGCGAGCGAAGGTGTGTCGCCGCGGCGGATAGTCCGCAGCAACCTGGCAATCCTCACCGAACCGGGCATGGAGTGGCTCGCCGAATTCTACCAACGGCAGCGGTTGGTGGTCGTTGGTTCGCTGCCCTGCTATTCCGCTGAAAATGTGGATAAACAGCGCGGCTCCGGCGTCTTCGAGCGGAGTATTGCCGCTTTGAAAACATTGAATGCCCTCGGCTATGGTACCGAGCTGGAGCTGAACCTGGTCTACAATCCCGGTGGCCCGTTCCTGCCCGGATCCCAGTCTGGTCTCGAAGAGGCTTATCGCCGGGAACTCATGGCTCACTTCGGTATTACCTTCACCAATCTCTATACCATCACCAATGCGCCCATTGGCCGGTTTCGCGACTGCCTGGAAAAGAATGGAACCTATGAGACGTATCTGCGTCTCCTGGTTGACCACTTCAATCCGGATGCAGCCGGTTCCATCATGTGTCGGAGCCTGATCAGCGTTGACTGGCAGGGCGTACTCTATAACTGCGACTTTAATCAGGTGCTCCACATACCGATCCGCAACCGGTCGGGAAAAATTCTGACCATTGATAATCTTGATGAGGCGGCCCGGACCGGCGGCGGCCTGGAACTTGGCGACCACTGCTACTGCTGCACAGCCGGGGAAGGTTCCAGCTGTACCGGATCACTGGCCGCGTAATGACGGATACGGGAGGCACCATGCAGGTAGCTCTAGTCGGTTTGGGTCGGATGGGCATGAATATGGCTCGGCGACTGCTGCGCGGCGGCCATGAAGTGGTGGCCTGGAATCGCTCGCCGGAGAAGGTTGCGGAGATCGCCGCCGAAGGGGCGCGGCCGGCCGGGTCTCTGGAGGACTTGGTGTCAATGCTCACACCGCCCCGTGCCGTCTGGCTGATGCTGCCGGCCGGCGAGGTGGTGGATGCAACGATCGAGCACCTGGTAACGCTGCTGGCGCCCGGTGACTGCATCGTCGAGGGGGGCAACAGTTACTATCGGGATGACATCCGCCGTTTTGCACGACTGGCTCCCCTTGGCATCGGGATGAACCTGGCCCCCGTCGTAGACGTCGCGAC
>CAYSWG010000052.1:10025-12456 GCA_964434465.1 uncultured Geobacteraceae bacterium | reverse complement strand
AAGTTATAGTAGTTGACGAATTGTTCTCCTATGCTGACACTTGAAATTTTTGGCTTTGAGTCAATAAACAGTGCCATGGCGGATGAGAGAGTTCCTCCTGGGTTCATGACCTGAAGGGTATGGAGCCCCGCTGCAACTTGGGGAATCGATACAATAATTGTCTTAGCTGATTCGTGGGTACTCCGAATGACGGTGCCGTCAAAAAGAACCTGGGAGCCCTTTTGGAAATTATTACCGATAAGCCTGACTTGTCGATCTGTACCACTGCTGCACGCATGAATACTGTCCGGCGAGACTAAATCAACAAGCGGAGTACGTGGTAAAACAGTGAAACTGTAAACTTTGCTCTGCGCCCCGTCTCCTCGCTGTAGGTACAGAGCGTAAAGACCAGGTGAATGATCGGGAATTGTAAGTCTGAGATCACGGGGACTGTTTATGACGGTGTGGGCTTCCTTGCTACCGACAAATGCCCGGGTCGTGGCAGAGAAACCCGAACCGTAAAGTAATACATCCATTCCCGGCTCAGCTTTTGAAGGAGAAATGCTGAGTATGGCAACTTGTCCCTTCTGGCCCGTGTAGTGTAACTCCTCAGAGTAACCGACAGAAACGCAACATACCATGACGAACAGTGTGCAACCAAAAAAAAGCCGCGCAGCGGTGGCTCTCCCTCTTTCTGCCATGTTAACCTCCTGCATGACAATGACAAACAAATAAGCTTCACATTGTCTATAATGCGCTGTCTTCAGAAGCCTTCAATACCAGGCGCCCATCTCAATTTCCAGAGACTGTCGGGACATAGATAAATTTCCACTCGCCGTAATGCTTTTTTCCGGTGAAAGCTTTGAGATCGTCGGGAAACCCGTCTGTTTTGAACGGTTTATCCTGGCTGGCGCTTACTACACCTTGAATACCACTAACAGGCTCCTCAATAATTATCCATTCGCAATTTGTCACTGGATCGGTATATAGTCGTCTGAGGTATCGCCTGGTCTGAGGAGTTCGCGGGTCCTGTAACAGGTCCTTCAGATCACGTAACGGCGTCGCAGCATGTTCGCCAGCTCGCGTTGCATACCACTTGGCAATTGCATTACGAATCTGGCGGCCACGAAAAATAAGTTCTTCCTCCCGCTCTCTTTGGATGATTGTATGCCATGATTGACTTGCTGTACACAGCAAGATACCCATGACAATAACCATGGCTAGTGCCGCGAGATACGTATGACCTTTACAATTGAGCATAATTTTACTCGCCGCAGATTTCATGTCTTGCGCAGGGTGAAGTTGACAACTATAATGTGGTTTCGCTCATTTTTCAGTGTTGTTGTAAAGGCGTTTTAACGCTGTTGAAAGCAATAAAGTGACATTCGAGCGACAGCATGTTGGAGCCCAGGTTCGGAGACATATCAAGCTGATAGGCGCTGGAACCAGCATCTCGCAAAACTTTCAACGGCAAAAGATGCTTCCGTATTATTAGAGGAGCTCCTTCAGAACACCAATGCCATGATCATTTTTTATTCATCTCGTGCCATCAAAATAATTATAAAGAAACTTGTGCAGACTTTATTTGTTGTTAGCACATTTTCGATACTATCCATTTCGGCAGTGGCAGCTGGGTCGCCAACACCTGGGTTACCCCCCAATGGCATGAACGGTTCATTCAACCGCCAGGAAAGTGTCCTCGAACGCTTCCGTTCCCATACAGGAAAAAAAGATACCACTTCCCTTAAGCAGTTATTTCGGCATTTTGATCCTGCCTTCACCCAGACTCCGGAAATAGTCCTTTCCGACGGAGTAGCAAAAGCCAAAGTTACCATCCACCTTCCTGGTCAGGGTGATCATTTGCCAAGCTTTATGGTGGATGGAGGCCGTTGCAGCGCTGTCAAGGAAAACGGGAACTCAGAATGGGTGCTCGATGTAGTTCCCACTCGCGGAAGCACGGCGACATCGGTAACCGTTCTACAAGGGGGCAATATGACCGAATACCCTCTTGTCGTCGCTCCTCCCCTCTATCTTTTTAGCGCTGTCCATACAGATACGGCATTGGTTGATTTTGTTACGATCGCCAATGAATTGGTAACGTCACCCGGCGGACAATAGCCCCGGGGAAAGCTATGTAAATAATGAACCAACTGAAGGGTGACTGGCCGTGTCTCGGGAAAACCACCGTAAGCGTATTGGTACCATACTTACTGAAAAGGGATTTGTTTCCAAAGATCAGCTTACTTTCTTTCTGGAACATCAGGGAGTCAATCAGCAGCGACTCGGTGCAGTTTGTGTTAAGGAAGGACTGATCAACGAGGAAGAGCTTGCGCAGGCGCTTGCCGAACAATTCAATCTCGTTTATACAGACCTTAAAGATTACAAAGTTAACGAAGAACTGCTTAACAAATTACCTGCCGACCTGTCTCGCAGATTCCGCATCGTCCCCCTT
>CAYSWG010000052.1:0-10013 GCA_964434465.1 uncultured Geobacteraceae bacterium | reverse complement strand
AGAGTATTTCTTGGTCGCTGTTTCGGACCCCACCGATGTAATCAAAATTGACGAGCTTGAACTGCTGCTCGACTGCCCGGTACATGTTCGTGTTACTACAGATTCCGCAATCGAACGGATTCTTAAAGGGGGCATCGGAGCAGGTCGCATGCTTCGAGATGTTTCTGAAGATTTCTTGCTAAAGCTGGTCAAGGAAAATGATCGTGGCGAAGAAATCCTGTCGGTTGAGAGCATTTCCGAAGACATCAGCCCCATCATCAAGTTGCTAAACGCAACCCTGCTCGATGCATTGAATCGTCGGGCTAGTGACATTCACATTGAGACATGCCACGACGGAGTCACGATAAAATACCGTATCGATGGTGTCCTCTACAAGGCCAGCGGCCCCCTGGATAGTCATTTCCAGGCGCCGATCATTTCTCGGCTCAAGGTCATGAGCGAACTGGACATTTCTGAGCGCCGCATCCCCCAGGACGGTCGTTTCAAAATCCGCATGGGCAACAAATCCATCGATTTCCGTCTATCCATCATGCCCAGTTCCCTGGGAGAGGACGCCGTCATCAGGATTCTCGACAAGGAAAGCATCGCCAGCAGCCTGCAGGGCCTTACCCTGGAGAGCCTTGGCATGAACAGCCGGGAAATCATCCGGCTGCGCAAGAAGATTCTCGAACCGTACGGCATGGTACTAGTAACCGGCCCGACCGGCTCAGGTAAGTCCACCACACTCTATGCGGCGTTGACCGAGATTCACACGGGTGAAGAAAAGATTATCACCATTGAAGATCCGGTCGAGTACATGTTAAACGGCATCCTACAGATTCCCGTCAATGAGAAAAAGGGACTCACTTTCGCAAGGGGGTTGCGTTCGATCTTGCGCCACGATCCCGATAAAATTATGATTGGTGAAATCCGTGATCCGGAAACGGCCCAGATTGCCGTCCAGTCTGCCCTGACTGGGCACTTGGTATTTACAACCGTTCACGCCAACAATGTCTTTGACGTGATCGGTCGATTCATCCACATGGGCATTGATCCCTACAACTTTGTCTCCTGTCTGAACTGCGTAATGGCACAGCGACTGGTTCGGAAGCTTTGCACGAAATGCCGACGTCCAAAGGTATACCCCGAGGAAGTACTTATCAACTCGGGTATCAATCTCAACCAAGTCTGTGACCGGACTCTCTACGATGCAGTTGGCTGCGATGAATGCAATCTAACAGGGTACCGTGGGCGCTCCGCCATTGTTGAACTGCTCGACATGAACGACACGCTGCGCGACCTGATTATCAGCAAGGCATCAGCAACTGAACTCAAACAGGCTTCCCGCAATGCGGGAGTCATTTTCCTCCGGGATGCGGCGGTAGAAAAGCTATTGGCTGGAGAAACAACTCTCCGTGAAATCAACCGGGTAACGTTTGTTGAATAGCCCATGGGATTCAGCGCATGATGTTGAAAGGACTTATCATCTCAGTTTAACAGGTGAATACACCCAGTATTCCTCATAAAACGAGGAATACTGGGAGAACATCTCTTGTTGTTTCAAGGCAAACAGGGTTATAGGCCGTTACCATTCGTTGTACGGAATTCCGGACAATCCTATGAAATTGGAACCGCTGTGAACATCGTAAACGCTTCCGCGGTCGGCAGAGGAGTAAGACCCGATTGCCAAAGAGATCGTCTCTTCCTGCTTCTCCACAGGAGGAGCAACGGTTACCCAGGTATCGCTCTTTTTGGTGAAGGGGTCGACCGGTAATGCCTTTAGATATTTACTCTCGACCAGATCGCTCAGAGTATCGGGATATTTGCCCTTATCCGCATGGTACTCATCGATTGCCTTGCGGAAAGCATGGAGTGTTTCGCTCAATACGGCTTCCCGAGTTCTGATGACACTCTGTTGATAGTTAGGAACGGCTATTGACGCCAGGACTCCGATAATTGAGACCACGATCATTAACTCGATTAGAGTAAAGCCTTGCCGGTTGCAGAACAGTTTATTTGTCATGGTATGAATCACCATTCCTGGTATTTACTACCGTCAATTGCCATTCCTTCACTAAGAGAATACACGTCGTAGACGTCCTCCCCTCCCCAAGAGGATGAACCAGTTTTATCGAAATATGAACGTATCCCCCATTGTGGCTTGCCAGATTCAACGGATGGGTTCATCGGATCAGGCGGTATTCTTCGTAAAAACTTTTTTCTGGTTGTGTAGAGTCCGCCGAAATCGTATCCGTCTACCAGTTGTTCCAGAGTCTCTGGGTAACCTGATTTGTTTTCCAATTCAAGAATCCTCTTTTCCTCAACCGCTTTGTCATAGCATTTTTTGAAATCATCAAGTGCAGTGCGGATAGTTCGCAGATTCCGTCTCAGTTCTATCTCTTTTGTCCTCTTTGCGGCCATGCTGGTAAGAGGCAGGATGCCGGCAGCCAAAGTTGCCAGAATCGTGATTGTTATCACCAATTCCAGCAGCGTTACCCCATTGCTCTGTGATAACCGGCCTGTCATGCTATCGTGCAACCCTTGTAGCCTGAGTAGGTTCATTTGTTCCGGAAACCTCACCTTCAGTAGTATGAACAGCCTCGTTTTCATGGGCAGCCATTGAAGCACGTGTTAAGGTCGATGGATCTTCAGCCTTTGTGTCGGCAATGGATTCTGCGGGCTTTTCCGTAACCAGTTTTTGAGTTGAAGGTTGTGCTTGAGGCGGAGAAGAGTCGGCTGACTGTACGCTTCTCAAGTGTTTCATGTTAGAGTGTGACTCGGGGACACCAACTGGCGGACGGCCATTTGCTATTTGCCCTTCCTGGGTAACGGACTGCGAAACATCAGCCTGTGGTTCCAGAAGGGGTGCCGGTGCAGAAACGACTGCTTGGCTGGCAAAGTCGGTTCCCGCAATTTTGTCTGTCGTCTGCTTCTCTGTATTGTTCTCTTCTGCCTGATCGATGGGCTCGGGGAAAAGTCCAAGGGATGGTTCGTCCTCTTTGCCCGACATAAAGGAAGCGAGGTTCTGAGGAGAAATGCTAATCCCCCGCACCAACCGCGGAGTAATTGCAAGTAAAAGTTCAGTTTTGTCTTTGCTGGAACTTGTTCCTGAGAGCATCGGACCGACAAGGGGAATATCGCCGAGCAGGAACACCTTGCTCTTGCTGTCCGAATTGGTTCTGGAAATAAGTCCTCCGATAACGCTGGTTTCACCGTCTTTGAGGCTCAAAACAGTCTGCAGGTTGCGCGTGCCGATGGTGACAACCGTTGTTGTTCCGTCACCGATCTTTTCCCTGCTGATTATGGAACTGACTTCCAGGTTCAGCTTGATCTCGACATCATTGTTGCGCTGAATGATCGGCTCCGCATCGACCTTCACACCGACATCCACGTATTGCACGTTCACGCTGTAACCGCTTCCGGAACCACTGGTTGTGGTTGTAGTGATAGGGACCCTGGTCCCAATATTGAATTTCGCTTTTTCCTTGTTTTTCACCCGGATCTTGGGATTGGAGAGGACTTCTCCCTTGGCAATCGTTTTGCCAAAATTGTATGAGGCACTCGGAACCGTCACGAAGCCGCCATATCCATTCCAGCTGAAGGCCTGCACCAAGTTGGTGATTTTCGCAGATGTTGTGTTCACCCCACTCAATTTGTCAGCAAGCAGTTCTTTGCTACCCATATCGAAAGGTCCGAGATCAACGGCGTAGCGACTCAATATCAGGCCGACATTTTTAGAATTCTGATCAGTAAGTTCGATCACCTCAACATCCAGCAGCACTTCGGCATCCGGATAGTCATTGGCATCAAGCAACTTCTCGACAACGTTGATAACACTGCTCGTATCACGCACCACGAGAGAGTTCGCTGCTTCATTAACATGAAGCTTGCGGGTCGGCACCATGGCGCGGACAAGGTTTGCAGCGTTCTTGGCATCCATGTAGTTGAGGTGAAACGTACGGATTTCCATTTCCTCATATTGTTTGATTTTTTCCGGAGTCTTGGAGAATATCAGCAGAGTATTTTTGTTAAGCATCTTGCAGCTGAGCTTGTTCATGGTAAGGAGAAGATCAAGAACCTGATGAAAGCTCGTCTTTTCAAGGGATATAGAAACTGGCGGATCCTTTATTTCTTCGTCAAAAAGAAATGATATCCCTGAAAGCTGTGACAGGATGCGGAAAGACTCCTTGAGGCCGGCCTCCCTTAGGTTTAAGGCAAAAGGTTTTGCCGACTGAAGGTTGAGTTCAAATCCTCCAGTTTTGCTGAACAGCCGTTCCGAGATACTGTTCATTGCCTGCTTATATTCCTTCTGCTCGGGCCGAATGGCCAGCGCCTGACCATAGAGCCGATAAGCATCCTTGAGCTTGTTGGCCCTTTCGAACTCCTCTCCTTCGCGGAAGGCTTGTTGAGCATCTTTATTTCGTGCCGATTCATCTGCCAGTTGCTTGTACCGCCCTTGAGAAGGGTCAAGCAGATAAGCCGTCTGGAATTCCGGGAGGGCGGCCGCAAAATCCCCCTGATTGAATTTGGCGATCCCCATGTTGAATCGTTCGTTTGCGGCCTTGTCACGGGCACTGAGAAACCGTACCCGGTATTCACTGACCTCCGGAGCTCTCTGAAGCGCCTCTGCATAACTGAACATCGCCTCCTCATATTTCTTTTTCTGCTCAAGGTTCTCGCCTGCTCTGAAGGCCCGTCCAGCAGTACATCCGCCGGCCAGCAAACAAACATAACCTCCCAGAATCATCAACAGTATCAACCGCATGCCTTGAATCTCCTCAAATCCGACAACCAACTATGTAACACTACCTGTTATGATCCGGAGCGAGCTACGTACACCGGGATCACAAACTCTTCTCCGGTATTCGTTGCCCTGAATATAAGTATTTGTTCGGTTAGGGAGACTACCGTGTACAGCCCGGCAAAAGTATCACCTTCTTTCAGGACGAAAACCTCTGAGCCCTTGCCAAGGAAAACCATTTTTCGACCGCTCTTTGTTACGAAACCTTTAACGGTGAAACTTGCTAGTTCATGCTGTATCCATGATGGTTGCGGCTTCGGCTTTATTAGCCGTTGCTGAAGCAGGGCCTTTTTAGCCGCGGTAGCAGCCCTTGCGGCCTCTTCTGCTGCTTTCCGAGCCATCATGGCCTCTCTGTCTTCAAATATCGGCCGGAAGATATTCCTCCTATATCCTGAAAAAGGGGGATACCTCTCTTTCAGCCTATCGATTCTGAGCCTGTCCTGGTCCGATACATTTACAACCTCCTGCCTCAATGGTGGCCGTTTCCTGTCGGCAACGTTCCTTTGGCCTGGACAATATTTTAGGTCGGTCACGGTTTTTTGACGCGGATAACTGTAAATGCCCCAGACGGAAGAAATGACAAGAATCAGGAGCACTACAGCAAGCACTAACCGTTCCCGAGTCATTTCTGGTCTCGCAGATACACCATCAGTTTTGTCTCCATGGTTACTTTCTCGGCATAGGGGTCTTCATTGGAAAACCGTACGCTCTCAACAACAATCAATTCCTCGATAATCTGCAGGTTAAATAAAAAGCGCTTAATCCCCACGTAGCTGCCGCTGGCTTGAATGGTTGCCTCGTAGGCTAGTAGTTCTTGTTCCTTAATAATAATAGGCTTATAAGTGACGGCGCCCAAAGTAACACTAATCATGGAGGCTGTATCAATAATGTCCTCAAGGATGGAAGGGTACTCCCGCTTCAAGGGAAGCAGCTCCTGTAATTTTTTTAGATCATTCAACGTATTACTGGTTTCACGTCCGACGCCACGTGTGACAGACGCCAGTTTTCTTCTCAAATCATCCCGCTCGTGTACTGTTCGTTCCAGTTCAGGTTTCTGAGAAACAAGAACAAGCAGTAAGCCCATGATGTTCAAGAAAACTAGCAGAGCGATTACTGCAAACCATGACGGTTTGTGACGGATAGCATGGAGAATGGTATGTTTCACTATAGTTTAACCCGACATAAGATCGCAAATTCGAAACCGTTAGCCTGTTCCCATAAGACGACATTGCGGTGGGAGAGCAACTGGATATCGTAAAAATACTCGGATTCTGCGAGACGCTCCATGTACTCGCGGATTTTTCCAAAATCCCGCGCCCGCCCTTCGAGCTTCAGCAAGCTGTTACGCCGATCAGGCGACAAACCGGAAAGCGCTATGCCTGCAGGGGTCGCTGCTTCAACATTGTCCAGTAATCCGAGCCAATTGTACGTTTTGCTTTCGATAATCTTGTTAAAATAATTGGTACGAGTCCTTAGGGTTTCGTCGTCTTTGATACGTAAGACTGGCTTACTGTTTTTCAGCCTCAGGCGCAATACGCTGATTTCTTCTGTGATACGGTGCGATTCTCTTACATTCTGAATGATTACCCGGGTAGTTTCGACCAGAAACAAAAACAAAATCAGGATTATTGCCAAGCAAATCCTGCCAATCGGTCCATAGTCGAGAATTCTTCCAGTTGAAAGGTCGATGGAAAAGCGCATCAAAAGCCCCGATAGGCCGCTCCGATAGCGGCACTGAGGGGAAAGTGGACGTGCTGCTCGACAGGCATGCTATCGCCGAGTTTAATGGCTGAGCCGGTTTCTAGAAGAACCGGTTCTTGCTCAAGGATATCACGCACGACGTTGCATAACGACTGGGCCGCTCCGGCGGGAGCAACGCAGAAAACCGCAGGGATGATTTCCTTGCGGAATCGTTCCCGGTATGCCAGCACCGTGCACTTTACTTCTTTGTGAATCGCTTCATTTATTTTTGCACCATTCGAAAAATTTCTGGTTCTGATGAACTCCGGTATGCCCTCCGAAAAGAATATCATCCCAATATCTGTCAAGGACTGGGTGATGAGGACGAAATCGCCTTGCCTGGACAAACTGTTTGCATGGAGTCGGTGCAAACTGAAACAGTCAAGCTCGATGCGTGCAGGTAAAATTCCCACTGCAGCAAAAGCGTCTTCGTACTGTTCAATAACAGGACGTGAAACCAATGCAACAAGTACATTCTGACTACCATTAGCTTTTATTGCCAGGCACTGATAGTCAAGGTGCATATCCGCACTATTGATGGGAAAGTGTTTTTTTAGCTTCCAGCGAAGTATTTCAAGTGCTTCCGGACGGGTTCTAAAACTCTCCTCTATACCCAGAAACAGAATGCGTCCTACAAAGGTTGGCAAAGTAAGGAAAACATGCTGTACGGACGCATTAAGGGCATTACGTGCCTCTCGTACCACATCATGAAACATACCCGTGTTCAAGATATTCCGCTCCCGCGGGGTGAAATTCATGATTCCGGGAGGAAGAGACCGATGGGATACGCTTTCTAGTCGCGGTTCGGAAGCTGGGCCACGCACGCGGACAAATGTCAGGCCGGTTGTCGAAACCGACAACCCGGTGGTTTTTCGGGCAAAGATCAAGCGCACTTTTTTCGAAAACGGCAACAAGAGGTATCCTATCCCATCGTACCAGCAAGCTGGAAAATTGGTAAATACATGGCAATGATGAGCACCCCGATCACCAGCCCCATTGCAATCATGATGGCCGGCTCGATGGCTGCGGTCAGATAGTGGAGACGCTCGTCGAGAGACTCTTCAAGATACTCGGATATATTGGTCAGCATCTCCTCAAGGGCACCGGTAGATTCTCCAACAACGAGCATTTGCACTGCCAGAGGCGGCAGGATGCCGGTTCTCTCGAAGGCAGTCGACAGCTTCCCCCCTTCTTCAATTTCACGGGTTGCCTTTTTAGCACAGGTCTCCATATACACATTGTTGAGTGTGCCGAGCGACATGCGCAGTGAAACGATTATCGGCATGCCGCTACCTAGCAGGTTGGCGAGTGTTCGGCAGAAGCTCGCTAACGAATATTCCTTGAACACTTCTCCGGCATAGGGACTTTTAAGTTTCAACTCATCTATTTTCTGGCGGCCTGTGTCACTGGCGGCCCAGATCCTGAACAACACAGTTGCGGCTATCGCCATCAACAGTCCAATAAAAGCAAACCTTTGCAAGAAGTTAGTAAATGTGATGAGCATCTGGGTCAGCAGTGGCAATTGCGATCCGGCGTCGATGAAAATTCTGCTGAAAACAGGGATTACATAAAACAGTAGAAGTGCTATCGCCAGGATTGAAACAACGGCAAGGATGCAGGGGTAAAAAAGTGCGGAAACAAGTTTTCTGCGGATACAGTCTGTTTTCTTGAGATACTGCATGTAGCGCTGGATTGAGATGATAAGTTCTCCAGTCCGTTCTCCAGACCGAATCGAGGCAATATAGAGATTGGAAAAAACAAGCGATTGTCTCTCTAATGCCGTCGACAAAGCATCCCCACCCTTTACATCATCCCTCATATGCCGCAGGGCGACGGAGAGCTGCCCCCCGTCCTGACGCTGGAGAATAGTGTCAAGTATCTGGAGCAAGGGCATTCCTGCCCTGAGGAGTACCAGCATCTCCTGGTTGAAATGAAGCAGCGAGCGTGTCGTGACTTTGCGGCGTTTCCAGGTGCTCCCTGACAAAAAACCGAACGACCGTTTGCGAACGGTAAATACGGTATACCCTTCTTCCTCGAGGCTAATTCTCAGTTGTTCGGGCCCCGCAGCCTCAATCGCCCTCGTCAAGATTCGCCCGTCTGGGGTTCCAATTTTACAGGTGTAATGCGACATATCAGTAATTGCTCGTGATGGCCCGGATCAGAAATTGCGTGTCAAGCGTTTCATTGGTAACGCACGGAAACAATCCCAAACAAGAATGTTGAATCACACTCAAACCACGCAGGACGCGTGAGTACATTGACTGGAATAAACTAAAACAACCTGGATCTTTTCTTTGAAGATCAGGACCATTTTTAGAAAAACTTTGGCAACTTGTTTACTCTGTTTATGCGGATAAATAGTTACTCCCTCCAGAAGTCCTCAAACCATTTTCTAGCTTAACCCCCGAGGGAGTAGTTAATTAAAAACAATATAAATAAAATTTACCCATGATGTCAATTAATTTAATTATATAGTTTAAGTCTTCATTTTCTTTGCGGGGATGTAAATAAATTGGGCGGGAACAGGAGGGGCTTACTTGAAAGAGACGGGTGCAGGTTTTTGGTAGTGGAATAAATTTGGCGGGGGATATGTTCGGGTCGCAGGCAAATAGTGCCGGAAGCCGCCTGCCTGTCTATGGTGTCAGCATGGTGTGCGCGCAAATAGCGGCAATACGGAGTGGGTCCAATTGAGGAGAGTGGTTTCCGTAGTCAAAGTTAACTATTTTACATGCGTTGAATTGGTGGTTTTTGCGTGCCAAGAGCCCCCGTTTCTTTTGAGCTTGCCTGATGCTTGGGGCTTGTACAAATAAAGCCCGAGGCGACACCCTTTTTTGAAATGTGCTGCCGGTATGATGTGAAAAAATAGCTGTTGACAATTACAATTATATAAATTAAATATATACGATAAAAATATTTAAATTAATAAATTTCAAGAAGCAAGCGTTACTTGGCTCCAATAATCGTAAAACAAGAACCGTTCACCATCAATTTGATTGGGGGTACATCATGAAGTTGTGGTTGATTAGAACGTCACTCGTGGTCATTCTGTTTTGTCTTTCGGTACTAAAGAGTTTTGCCGATGATCCTCCCAAGGATCCGTTCTATACCCAGGGGGTGAGCAAAGATGCTGCCCCTATACATTCTGTGACTGAGCAGATTGATCCTTTTTCTGGGATTCTCTCGCTTTCCCATACGGATGTCAGTTTGCCCGGTAATGGCGGATTGGATCTGAAGCTTATACGAACCTACAACAGCATGATCTGGGGAAGGCGAGACACTTCTTTCCCAGGTCTTGTCTCTCTCAATGAAAGGAGTCCCCTGGGAGTTGGCTGGAGCATGCATATGGGGATTGTGCGCAATCCATTTGGCCAGGGAAGCAGTAACAGATACCTGCCGGACAATCCGGTCGTCGAGATGCCGGATGGGTCAAAGCATGTTCTTTACAGAGACCAGAGTGACGGCAGTCGTTTTGTCAGCAAAGATTACTGGGTAT
>CAYSWG010000051.1:0-12563 GCA_964434465.1 uncultured Geobacteraceae bacterium | reverse complement strand
GGCGAGAGGATTCGAACCTCCGACCCCCTGCTCCCAAGGCAGGTGCGCTAGCCAGGCTGCGCTACACCCCGATAAAAAGAGCATTCTTGTACCACACAATCACTGGTTACGCAAGCACTTTCTAAGCGACGCTGTCCTCGGAAAGCAGAAAGTCCAGCAAGGCCGCCAGTGCCTTTCCCCGATGGCTGAGAGCCGTCTTGCTGGCCATGTCAAGCTCTGCCAACGTCTTGGCACACTCAGGGACCAGAAACAGCGGGTCGTAGCCAAACCCCCCATTCCCCTGCGGAGTCGTCAATACCACCCCCTGCAATTTGCCGCTAAATGTATGACAGTCTCCATTGGGGAAGCACAGTGCCATGACGCAGACAAACGAGGCCTGCCGCCGTGTTATGTCGCAATTGGCCAATTCGCTGAGAAGAAGGGAGTTGTTGTCCGCATCGCTGGCCTGCTCTCCGGCAAAACGTGCCGAGTGGACCCCGGGGCGCCCACCGAGCGCAGGGACCACCAGGCCGGAATCGTCGGCCAAAGCAGGAAACCCCGTGGCTTGGGCAACAACCCGTGCCTTCTTTATGGCATTTGCCGCAAAGGTGTCACCATCCTCAATGGTTTGAGGCAGAGCGGGAAAGTCCGCAAGAGAATATATATTCCCGACAACTGCCCGCAACACTGCGGTTATTTCCGCCAGCTTTCCCTGGTTACCCGTGGCAATGACCAGTTCCTTCATTGTCTGAGCGCCGCCTCCTGAATAGTAAATAAACGTGTGATACCCGCCATTGCCAGTGAACGCATGGCATCCATCGCCTCAATCCCGAATGGCTTGGATTCTGCCGTCCCCTGCACCTCCACAAAACGACGGGACGATGTCATGACAAAATTCATATCCACCTCTGCCGTGGAATCCTCGACGTAATCCAGGTCCAGCAGAATTTCCCCGTCAACAATCCCGACACTGACCGCAGCCACCGCCTCCTTGATCGGGTTCGCCGACACAACGCCGCGAGCAATCAGGTAGCGGATCGCATCCACCAGGGCAACATAGGCGCCAGTTATGGAAGCCGTCCTGGTCCCTCCATCAGCCTGAATCACATCACAGTCCACATACAAAGTCCGCTCCCCCAAGAGCGTCAGATCAGTCACCGCCCGGAGCGATCGGCCAATAAGCCTCTGGATTTCATGGGTGCGGCCACCCACCTTGCCCCGGGAAGACTCCCGGGCAGAACGGGACTGGGTTGCTCGCGGCAACATGGAATACTCCGCTGTCAGCCAACCACCCCCCTTGCCGCGAAGAAAAGACGGGACACCATCCTCTACAGATACGGTGCAAATTACCTTCGTATCACCAAATTCCACCAAAACAGCTCCTTCAGCATGCTTGGTGAAATTTCTGGTAATGGTGATGTCACGGAGACTATCCGTCAGTTTGCCATTCTTGCGCATGTGCACCGCCCTTGTTGATAAGTACCCGGTCAGGCTAGCGCACTGTCCATCTTATTGTCAAGTGGTTGAGGCGTTGCCACCGTCGGTGTGCCGTGCCGAAACAAGCGCACACAGTCCCAAACCGGTTCTTAGACGCCTTCAGAAAAAAGGCTCGCACACAGGTGCGAGCCTTTTTTGTAGCCCAGAAATCAATCACCGCACCCGAAAGATCTTCGAGTGCGGTTCTCTCTTATTCAGCTGTTGTCGGATCGATCATTCGCTTGACTTCGGCAACACTGTTCGCCGGGAAGCCACCCTTTCGGGCATGCTCCAAAACCATTTCTTTATCGGGTGCAATATAGATGCAATAGATCTTGTCGTCCGTCACAAAACTCTCAACCCACTGGACCTGGGGACCCAATTCGGAAAGAACACTGCATGACTTCTGCGAAATGGCCTGCATGTCATCGGGACCAATACTTCCCGCTCCAGGAATTTCTCGTTCGATTACGTACTTTGGCATAATGACACCCTCTCTCACAGGAATATCTGGAAACAAATTATGATTCCAGTTGTTCAGACTTCATGGTCAGCAGGCAATCTCACCATCGAAACAGCAAACAGGCCAAAAAACACTTCGCACCGCAAAAGAAAACCGTCCACAAATCAGGTGTGGACGGTTTTCAAAGACGTATAACTCGTTGCCTAGAAAGGCAATTTACCGGCTATGAGGAGGTAGAAGGCCGGTACCAGCGCACCAATAGCAGCCCACAAGATCAGGCTGTAAGCAAGGACTTTTCCACTTGCCTTACCATGACCGACGAGAAACACTTCAAAAGTAAGAACAGTATAACCAGCAGCACAGAGCGCAAGATAAGGTATTTTGGGTACCAGTTGTGCACCATCCGCACCAACGGGACCACCGGTAAACCAGGCAACTGCATAAACAGCTGAAACAACCATAACCACAAAACTTACATTACCCACAGAGCGCAAGTCTTCAACACCGGCAAGCAGTGCGTAGCAGGTAACCATGTACAGGAGACCGTGCGCGTAAAGCAAAGCTGCTCCGAAATTGTTACCAGATACCGACTCAAGGATACCCACGATAACGGTCAGCAAACCAACCAAACCAGCAATAGCACCGGTAACCTTCGGCTCACCTTTTCCCAGAAACATGAGCGCAAGCGTAACCCAAAACGTGGGAATCATAATTAATGCTGCTAAAGTCATCTTCTCTTCCTCCCTTGAATAAATGTTTTCAACTAAATAGGCACAACACAATCCAGACTCCTACACAATAAAGCTGCGCAACAAGCGTCCACTACCCTCCTTTCCTTGTAACGTTTTTCCTGAAGAGAACAATTCGGCCGGCACTCAGGCGGCCGAAAAAATTCACCTACTGTCGGAGGCGACTGTCACGGGGAAACTACAAAACGCTGTTTTGTAGATAGCAATTACGATGCCAACAATCACTTTGAATTCTCATCCTAAATTATTGAGAATCTGAAGCAAACGACGTTCAATTTAGGGGGCTTTTTTACGAAGCGATGCAAGGGGGGGTAATTCTGCGAAAGTTGTGGCGGATTCGGAGGAATGTTATTTTTCAGAACATTTTTCTATTATTGAACAGTTAAAGGCCCCGAGGCCCGTTGGTCCCCATAACGCCCAGAGTGACGGTATAGACCGTCTTCTGCCGAATGGACAGGGCACGCGATCAGAACGACGAACGGCCGCGAAAGCCTTTCAAACCGCAGCAGCGGGCTCAATACAGTTCGTACCGCAGCAGGCGGCACTCGATGGGCCCGTTAAACAGTACGTAACGTCGCGATGCCTTGAGACCTATGCACGCCACCATATCCGGGTTGCCAGTCAGCACAAAAGCGGTAAATCCCGCAAATCTCCTCTTTAACGTATCTCCCAGCGCCTTATAGAGTGCACTGACTGAGGAGCTGTCACCCAGCCTGACTCCATAGGGAGGATTGCAAAGAACCACTCCCGGAGAGTGGGGGCATGGACTCAGGGCAATATCAGCCTGAATGAACTCAACCAGACCGGCAACACCTGCGCGCCCGGCATTCTTGCGAGCGACCTCCAGGGCAGACAATGAACGGTCCGAACCAATTACCCGCGCCGGCAGACATTCAAGCACCAGATCCTGCGCCTGCTCGACAACCCTGCTCCAGACCTGTCGGTCAAAATCAGGCCATTTCTGGAACCCGAATTCTCGCCGAAAGCCCCCCGGAGGAAGCCGCGCCGATTTGAGCGCCGCTTCAATGACAACTGTTCCAGAACCGCACAAGGGATCAATCAGGGGTGTCAGGCCGTCCCAACCGGAAAGCTCCACAAGAGCTGCGGCGAGTGTCTCCCGCAGGGGAGCTTCTTTGGCATCAAGCCGATAGCCCCGCTTGTCGAGACTCACTCCCGAGCTGTCAAGGCTCACCGTACAGCTGTTTCGCGCCAGGTGTATATTCACCAAAAGATCCGGCCTCTTCGGATCGATATCGGGCCGCCGGCCACAGCTGTCACGAACAGTATCCACGATGGCATCCTTGGCCTTCAAAGCCGCAAAGCCCGAGTGGGTGATATTCGAGTCACGCAGGGTGCAGGAGACTGCCACAGTGTTATCGGGACCAAGATACTGCCGCCAGGGCACTGAGCGCACACCGGCATAAAGCTCTTCAGGGGTTTCGCATGGAAACTTCACCAGGGGAGCAAGAATGCGCTGGGCGGTCCGCAGCAACAGGTTAGCCCGATAGCACGTTTCCAGAGTACCGGCAAACCGAACTCCTCCCTTTTCCGTGGTCACCGTTGACACACCAAGAGCCCGAATTTCATTGGCCAATACTTCTTCGATACCTTTTGCCGTCGTGGCAAAAAACTCCATCGGAACCTCCTGTGACACTCCGTTTTGGTTTCACGAAAAAAGCCGCGCCAATCACTTGGACGCGGCTCGCTTGCTGCCAGCACCACACATTATTCCACGAAGCTTTTCAGTTTCTTGCTGCGGCTGGGATGGCGCAATTTCCGCAGGGCCTTTGCTTCAATCTGTCGGATACGCTCCCGGGTAACTTCGAAATTCTGGCCGACCTCTTCAAGGGTATGGTCACTCTTTTCGCCAATGCCAAACCGCATGCGCAACACTTTCTCCTCCCGGGGAGTCAGGCTGGACAGTACTCGTGCAGTCTGCTCGGAAAGATTTGCCTTGATGACAGCCTCCAGCGGTGAAACTACACCCTTGTCCTCAATGAAATCACCAAGGTGCGAATCTTCTTCTTCTCCAATTGGAGTCTCAAGGGATATGGGTTCCTTGGCAATTTTCAAGACCTTGCGCACCTTGTCGAGGGGCAGGCTCATACGTTCGGCAATCTCCTCAGGCGAAGGCTCCCGACCGATTTCCTGGACAAGTTGCCGGCTGGTGCGGATCAGCTTGTTGATGGTCTCGATCATGTGGACCGGTATCCGAATAGTCCTGGCCTGGTCCGCAATTGCGCGCGTGATGGCTTGCCGAATCCACCAGGTTGCATAGGTTGAGAACTTGTAGCCACGCTGATACTCGAATTTATCAACTGCTTTCATAAGGCCGATGTTTCCTTCCTGAATCAGGTCGAGAAACTGAAGACCACGGTTGGTGTATTTTTTTGCAATGGAAACAACGAGACGAAGATTTGCCTCAACAAGTTCAGACTTTGCGTCTTTTGCCTTGCGTTCTCCCTCTTCAATACCCTTGAGTTCCTTGGAAAGCTGTACCGCCTCGAACCCGGAGTCCAGTTCTATTTTTTCCAGCTTTTTATAGGCTGATTTCAACTTTTTCTCCAGGCGTGCCACATCTTCAGCAGGCAGCGACAGAGACCCAAACATACCGGCTCTTTTTTTATTCGAATCCTGCAACCCCCGCAAGTTGCCAGGCAACTCATCGGCAGGGATCCCGGTTTCGGCGCTCACTTCCCTGACTTCGTCCATGATCCGCTCAACCTTGGTAGCCAATTCCTTGAGCCGCAGGGCAATCCGCTCAATATGGCGGTCCTTGAGCCGCAACGATTTGAGCAGTTCAGCGGCACGGGTTTTTAAAGCCACCTGCTGCTCCCGGGCAGCATTCCGCTCATCATTGGAAAGAGCTCCATCATCCATTGATTCCTGACACTGTTCGATGGACAAGGCGCAGGTCCGAATATCCTCGATAATGGTCAGCAGCCTGGTTTTTTGCACATCCTCTTCGCCTTCTTCCAACTCCTCCTCTTCCACTTCCTTGCTGATTTCAGACGCAGAAATATCTGATACTTCAAGCATTTTACCGAGATCGAGCACTTCCTTTATCGTGATCGGCGTATTGAAAATCACCCTGGCGACATCACGATCACCTTCTTCGATTCGTTTGGCAATCTCAACTTCACCCTCACGGGTAAGCAACGACACCGAACCCATTTCACGGAGGTACATGCGAACCGGGTCGCTGGTCCGCCCAAGAACTCCTGGTTCGAACTCTATCTCATCCTGCTCGCCCTCCAGTTCTTCTTCTTCCTCCAGGTCCAGCTTCACCTTGGGAATTTTCACCTTCTGGGCGGAATCGACGACTTCAATGTCCATTTCGCCAAACATACTCATCACATCATCAATCTGGTCCGAGGAAACAATATCAGGAGGAAGGAGATCGTTGACCTCATCGTAGGTCAGAAACCCCTTCTCTTTTCCCAAATCAATGAGTTGCTTGACTTCGTCCATACTTTTTTTTGCCATTCGGCTCACCTCACACAAACGGTCAAATCTTCAGGGCCAAACCCTTTATTACGTCAATTGTGACTTTTTTGCCCGCAGTATATCGAGCTTACGCAGCAACGAGAAATAGGCGTCGCTTTCCGGTTCAACATGCGACAGCCTGATACTGAGGTCCTTTATTTCCCTGAGGGAAATTTTCTCAAGCACAATACGGCACTGTGCAAAAGCCTTTTCTGCATCCATTTCAACCAGATGATCTTCAGAGACCAGCAGTGACGCCAGACGACTACGATCTTCCGGTGTGCTCACGGAATCAAGGATGCGCAACCAGTCGCTGGCACGACCTGCACGACTATCCTCGATAAGTGCAATGGCAGCCGGGAGCAGCGGCGCCGTGAAAATTTCTTCCGGTCCAAAATCGCCAACTTTAAGGGAAATCTCCGGGTGTTTCGCCATGAGCGATAACAGCATGTCTTCCGGACCAATCCCTCCCCGGCGCGGCTCCCGCCTGGATGGTACGCTCTGCAGTTGCGCCGCGGGTTTAGCCAGTTTGCGCCGAACATCATGTTCGCCAACGGCGAGTACACGGGCAATTTCCCGAATGTACAGATCCTGCTCAACCCGGTCACCCATCAAGGCAAGACGCGGCGCCACCTCATCAAGGACCGAAATTTTCCCCGCAACGGACCCCAAATCGGCCTGTCGGCACAGCTCCTTGAAGAAAAACTCAAAAGCCGGTTTCGCGTTGTTTACCAGGCGACAAAACGCTTCCGGGCCAGATGTTGCCAGAAAAGAATCGGGGTCCTCTCCCTGGGGAATTGCAACAACACGGGCAGAAAAACCCTCGCCCAGAAATGCCTCCATGGCGCGGAAGGTTGCCTTCTTGCCGGCTGCATCCCCATCGAACAGAAGAAGCGCTTTGGAAGCAAATCGGCGCAAGAGCTTCAGGTGCCCCTCCGTCAAGGCGGTGCCGCACGTGGCCACAACATTCTTGAACCCGGCGCGATACAAGGCGAGATGATCAAAATACCCTTCGACAATGAAGGCTTCTCCCTTCTCCCGCAGAGCCTGCTTTGCCATCCCGAGACCGAAGAGAAGGGAACTCTTCCGGTAAACCGCCGATTCAGGAGAATTCAAATACTTGGGCAAGGCATCATCGAGTACCCTACCGCCGAAGCCGACAACGCGACCCTGAGTATCCGTAATCGGAAAAAGGAGGCGCTTCCTGAAACTGTCATAATAGCCGCCCCGCTCTTTACGTTTGACGAGTCCTGCCTTTTCGGCATGCTCTAATGAAAACCCCTGCCGCTGCAGAGACATTACCAGGCTGTCCCAGCCATCAGGTGCGTAACCCAGTCGATACGCCGATGCAATATCAGCATCCACGCCTCGTTTGGCAAGATATCTTCGGCATTCTTCCGCCGCGGGATCATCACGAAGCACCGTTTGATAAAACCGGACAGCTGTTTCATGAACGGCAAAAAGGCATTCGCGCTCGTCCGCCTGACGCCTTTCAGCGTCAGTTTGCGGCTTTTCCGGTATGGTCACGCCAACCCGACGTGCAATCAACCGAACCGCTTCCGGAAAGCTCACCCCCTCCATGTGCCTGACAAAGCTGATCACATCCCCACCGGCGCCACAGCCAAAACAGTGATAGATCCCCTTTGCCGGGTTGACCGTAAAGGAGGGGGTCTTCTCCGAATGGAACGGGCACAACCCGAGGTAGTTGACACCAGCTTTTTTCAATCCGACATAATCACCCACAACATCAAGGATAGAAGCCCGTTCGCGCACTTCGCGCACAATATCATCAGGAATCATCAGCAGTACTTTCCGTAACGCCAAGACAGCGCAGGCGTTCCGTTGGAATCTGGATCCGGAAGGCGTTACCAGGTGGCGTGTCGGGTGCACCCTGAAGGCCGAAACGGCTCCACGCCAGTCCTGCCCGACCAAAGTCAAGGAACGGCCTTGCCATGAATGACTCGACAACCGGCATCCGCACTCCCGCCGGCATGGCTTCAACGACTATCCAAGGGAGCACCATAGACAGGATAACAGCACCTTGGATAATTCCAAGCAGCGCTCCACCCACCCGGTTGATGCCACCGAGAAGCATGAATTTGAAGAGTGTGGTAAGAATGTGGCCAAGGAAAAAGAAAAGCAGACCGAGTGCCAGAAAAATCAACCCAAAGGAAAGAATTGCTCTTAGATAATGGGAGAGATGAATATGGTCGTGCAGTGCTTCAGCGAGTGGCCGGTAGTAGATGAGAGCCGCCAGTGAACCCACCACCAGTCCCAACAGGGAACAAACCTCCCTGATCAACCCTTTCGCGAATCCTTTTACCGCCAAGATCAGGAGAACAACCCCGATCAGGATATCAACGAAATTCATTCCACGCTCTCTGGTATGCCCCAAAAGGAAAGTAGGGGCTAATCACCAGATCGCCCCCACGTTTGACAACTATTTGAACACACTTGAAAACACCAGACAGCCCTTCATGCCGTCTGGATACAGTACCAAGTGCTTTCGACTGTTACAACTTTTCTCTAATCAACTATCTTCCGCTGTTTCTTCAGAGCCCTTTTTCGGGCGGCAATAGCCTTTTTCTTCTTTTTGATACTTGGCTTCTCGTAGTGCTCACGCTTGCGAACCTCTGAGAGAATTCCAGCCTTTTCACACTGTTTTTTGAATCGTTTCAGTGCAATTTCAAACGACTCGTTCTCCTTTACCCTTACTCCCGGCATCCATATTCCCCTCCCTCCTATATTTAAATTTGCTGCTTTATGTGAACCGTCTGGTCAGCACCAATTGAGGAGTCGGTAGCGTAAAGAATAGTCATAATAGCACCCGAATCCCTCGTGTCAAGAAAAATATCGCCAAATTGCTATTTTTCTCTTGACAAGTGAATTCAGCGAGATTCCTTTTCAGTGATGCCCGAAATACCGAACCGACGGCGTAATTCAGCGAAAATCTCCTCCGGCTCGATATCATAATAACCCAGCAGGACCAGCACGTGGTAGAGCAGATCGGCAGTTTCGTAGATGACCTCCTCACGTTCGCCGCCCTTGCCGGCGATCACGACTTCGATGGCCTCTTCGCCGGTTTTCTTCAGGATCGTATCGAGACCCCGCTGAAACAGGGAAACGGTATACGATGTATCCTGTCCCTCGGGGTTTGCCTTGCGCTGCTGAATGATACGATACAGGCATTCCATAACGGCGGCACCCTGCAACTCGGCACATTCACGTGACTTGTTCATAGGCGCACCGCAACTCCCCGTTGACGGAGATACTCTTTGGCCTCACCGATTGTATGTTCGCGATAGTGAAAAATCGAGGCCGCCAGACAGGCACTGGCACCGGCTTTGCTGAACCCGTCATGGATATGCGCCAGGGTGCCGACTCCGCCGGACGCAATGACGGGTATCGCCACTGCGTCCACAACACTGCGCGTCAGTGACAAGTCATAACCATCCTTGGTCCCGTCGCAGTCCATACTCGTAAGGAGAATCTCGCCGGCACCATACTCTTCCATGCGTTGCGCCCATTCCACAGCGTCAATGCCCGTGGCATTTCTGCCGCCATGGGTATACACCTCCCAACGATTTTCTCCCGCCACCCGCCGGGCATCAATGGCAACTACCGTACATTGCGAGCCGAACCGTTCCGCGGATTCCTTGACAAATTCGGGACGATGCACCGCAGCGGTATTAATGGAAACCTTGTCGGCGCCAGCATTGAGCAACCGGCGGATATCATCCACCGTCCGCACGCCGCCGCCGACGGTAAGGGGCATGAACACCCGTTCCGCCGTCCTGCGCACCACGTCAATAATGATGTCACGCTGGTCAGAAGAAGCGGTGATATCAAGAAATGTCAGCTCATCGGCCCCTTGCCGGTCATACATCTCGGCAATCTCCACCGGATCGCCGGCGTCACGCAACTCCAGAAACTGAACCCCCTTGACAACCCGTCCACCCTTGACGTCAAGGCAGGGAATTATGCGTTTCGTCAACATGGTACGGTCTCCCTCAGAACATGCTCCCCTTCGTCAGCGCAATGGCCTCGGCAAGGTTGATGGCGCCGGTGTAGATTGCCTTTCCGGTGATTACGCCCGTGACACCACTTGGTTCTATGGCCATCAGCGCTTCAATATCAGCCAGACGGGAAACCCCTCCCGAGGCAATCACCGGAATCGTTATCCCTTCGGCGAGCTCCCGGGTAGCCGCAATATTCGGTCCGCCGAGCATGCCGTCACGGCTGATGTCCGTATAAATAATCGCCGAAACGCCAAAGCCTTCGAAGCGGGCGGCAAGCTCACCGGCACTGCAGTCGGTGACTTCCGCCCATCCCTGCACGGCAACCATGCCGTCCTTGGCGTCGATGCCAACGATAATTCGCCCCGGAAAAAGTCTGCAGGCTTCACGCACCAGATCAGGATCTCTCTGGGCGGCCGTACCGAGAATTACCCGGCCGATGCCCAGAGACAGGTACGCTTCGATTGTTTTCAGATCGCGGATACCCCCTCCCAACTGGGTGGGGATGGAAACGCTCCGCACGATTCCCTCAATGGAGGACCGGTTCTTCGGTTCACCGGCAAAAGCACCGTTGAGGTCAACCAGGTGGAGCAATTCAGCTCCCTGCCGCTGCCATTCCAGCGCCTGACTGGCCGGATTCTCGCAGAACACCGTGTCACGCTCCATGAGGCCCTGCTCCAAACGAACGCATTGCCCATCTTTCAAATCTATGGCAGGAATCACGAGCATCGCATCTCTCCAAAGTTTTTCAGGATCGCCAGACCCTTTTCCTGGGATTTCTCCGGGTGAAACTGGGTAGCAACAATATTGTCCCGCCAGACGGACGAGCAGAACTCTATCCCATACTCCGTAGTGGTGGCAATTACAGTCGGGTCATCCGGCTGCACGTAGTAGGAGTGCACAAAATAGAAGTTGGTGCCCTCGGCGATACCAGCCAGCGCCGGCGACGGACGCTTGACCGCAACCTGGTTCCAGCCCATGTGCGGGACCTTCAGCTCTTCACCCGCCTCCTGCATCCCCTCGGGAAACCGTACTACCCGGCCCGGAATGATATCAAGACCCTTATGAATGCCGAACTCTTCGCTTTCCGTGAAAAGCAACTGAAGCCCGAGACAGATGCCCAGAAAGGGGCGTCCATCGCGAATCACCTTCAAGAGCGGCTCGATGAAACCGCCCTGCTCCAGGTTGGACATGCAGTCGCGAAACGCACCGACCCCCGGCAATACAACACGCTCCGCCTCAAGAATCTTTCCCGGGTCGGCAGTGACCAGAGCTTCGAAGCCAGCTTTCTCGAATCCTTTTTGCACGGAACGGAGATTGCCCATTCCATAATCCAGTATCGTAATCATGGTATCCGGTTCCTACTGTTTGACATGGTGCTAGAGGGTGCCCTTGGTCGAAAGCACTCCCGATATCCGGGCATCAACCATCGTTGCCTGATCCAATGCCCGGGCAAATGCTTTGAAACATGCTTCTACCACATGGTGTGTGTTATCACCATAGTGCAGGTTCACATGGAGATTCAGGCAGGCCGTATTGGTAAATGCCTGGAAGAATTCCCGCACCAGTTCCACGTCGAATTCGCCGATTTTCACCTTCGGCAACGGCACATTGAAGCACAGGTACGGCCGACCGGACAAATCAACCGCAACGGAAGCAAGGGTTTCGTCCATGGGCACCGTTGCCTGACCATAACGACGGATACATGCCTTGTCGCCGAGAGCCCGCTTGACGGCGTCGCCAAGAACAATCCCCACATCCTCCACCGTGTGGTGGAAATCGATATCGATATCCCCCTGGGCCTCAATCTGCAGATCAAACAATCCGTGACGGGCAAACAGATCCAGCATGTGGTCCAGAAACGGCACCGACGTACAGATCGTTGCGGCGCCGGTTCCGTCAAGGGCAATCGACAGCCGTATCCGCGTCTCCTTGGTAACTCGTTCAACTGCGGCACTTCTCGACATGGGAGCCTCCTTGATGTATCAGCCGATCGCCGCGAGCGCGGCAAGCGTGCGTTCCATTTCCTCTCTGGCGCCAATGGTAATCCGTACCCCCGAAGCCAGCAAGGGATCGGCAAAATGCCGCACGAGGATCTTGCGCTGGAAGAGAGCATCGTAGACCCGACGACCATTCCGGTCCGCAGGCACGGCAAAAAGATAGTTGCCATGGGACGGGATCACCCGGTAACCGAGAATCCGCAGTTGTCCGGCAAACCAGTCGCGGGTCTCGCGAATCCTGCGGACACACTCGCGGAAATACACCTGATCGGTAAGGGCAGCAGCACAGGCGGCCTGGGCAAGACGGTCCAGATTGTAGTGGTCACGGATCTTGTCAAGTGCGGCGATAATCTCCGGACGGGCAATCGCCAGACCCAGCCGCATCCCGGCAAGG
>CAYSWG010000050.1:10472-12567 GCA_964434465.1 uncultured Geobacteraceae bacterium | reverse complement strand
GATACCCGCGTCCCACAAATCCGGTGTCCGGCGAAAATATGGGTAAAGATCAGGCACTCCTTGGGGAGATCTAGCTTCCGCACAAGTATGGTGTGGTTTGCTAGGTCGATGCTGTGCTCACAGGCTCGCAGTAAGTTCATCGCAATAGCGTCCTGTTTCAAGTAATCCTCTTCGAACGGAAGGTCGGAAAGAAGGGAATAGTACTTCCGAATCTGTCTGATACAGTTCACTATTCTCTCCTGCTTGTTCATGACTATGGTGTTCATACCTATCTCCCTTACACCCCCAGCAGGAAATCGAAGTCTTCCTTGGACAGGGCCGCGCCACCGGCATTGGCGGCATCGTCCAGGAGCGCTTTGTAGAGCTTCAGCTTGCGCTCCTTGAGGGCCATCATCTTCTCTTCCACCGTGTGGCGCATGAGGAGCCGGGTGACGGTGACCTTGGCGGTCTGGCCGATGCGGTGGGCCCGGTCGGAGGCCTGGTTCTCCACCGCCGGGTTCCACCACGGGTCCAGGTGGTAGACGTAGGTGGCGCGGGTGAGGTTGAGCCCCTTGCCTCCGGCCTTGAGGCTGATCAGGAAGACCATGGGCTCACTGCTTTTCTGGAAGCGGGTGACCAGATCCTTCCTTTTGGCCACCGGCGTGGAACCGTCCAGGCGCAGGTATGGCAATTTGTGATGCTTCAGCCCTTCCTCAATGATGTCCAGGTAGCTGGTGAACTGGGAGAAGACCAGGGCAGAGTGACCTTCGTCGCGCAGTTCCATGAGCTGTTCGGCCAGACACTCCAGCTTGGGGGATTCGGCCCTGGCGCCGGGATTGAGCAGGGACGGGCAGAGGCAGATCTGTCGCAGCCTGAGGATGGCGGTGAGGGCGATCATCCGCGCCTGGCCCGGGGCCTTGTCGCGGAACGCCTCGCTGATCTTCCCCTTTACCTCTTCGACGGTCTTCTGGTACAGGGCCCGCTGCTTCTGGTTCATCTCCAGGTAGAGGTCGGCCTCGACCCTGGGCGGCAGTTCGTCTGCGATCATCTGCTTGCTGCGGCGGAGGATGAAGGGGCGGGTGCGGCGGACCAGGGTATCCACGCCCCCGAAGCCGCGGATGTCGATGCGCCGCCGGAACTCTTCGTAGCTGCCGAGGAGTCCGGGGACGCACAGGTCCATGATGGAGAAGTACTCTCCCAGGTGATTCTCCATGGGCGTGCCGGTGAGGGCCAGCTTGAAGCGGGCGGTGACACGCCGGGCCGCGCCGGTGGTGGCGGCGTTGATGTTCTTGATCTGCTGGGCCTCGTCGAACACCGCCACGTGGAAGGGGATGGCGGCGAGGTGATCGGCGTCGCGCTGGAGAATGCCGTAGCTGGTGAGAACGATGTCCGCGCCGGTGAAGTCCCTGTTCCGCTTCTGGCCGGCATAGGTAACAACCCGGAAGGATGGATAAAAGCGGGCGATCTCGCTCTCCCAGTTGAAGAGCAGGGAAGGGGGGACGACGATGAGATGGGGCAGCCGCTCGGGTTCGGACGACGGAACCGTCCCTTCGGCCAGCCCGGCCAGGAAGGTGATGGCCTGGATGGTCTTGCCGAGCCCCATGTCGTCGGCCAGACAGGCGCCGAAACGGTGCAGGTGGAGAAACGCCAGCCAGTCGAAACCCTCCTTCTGGTAGTGCCTGAGTTCGGCCTTGAGCCCCGCCGGCAGACCGCGCTCCGGAATCCGTTCCAGGCGGTTCAGGCCCGCCAGGAGCTTTTCCTCCTCCGGCGGCAGGCGCAGGGTGACGCCATGGGAGCGGAGTTCCAGCCAGTCCAGGATCTGCAGGCGCGGGATGCGGACGATTTCCGCCTGTTTTCGCTTTCCCTTGCCCTTGCCAGTCCCTATGCCGGTTAGGAGCTCCAGGATGCGGCGCTGTTCGTCGGCCAGCAGGTACAGGGAATTCCCCTGGCGCACGACCCCGTCGCCAAGGAGCCGCCGGATTTCCTCCAGGTCCAGCAGTTCGCCGTTGCAGCGGATCTCCGGCTTCAGCTCGAACCAGTCAATGCCGTCGGCGGCGGCGTTTACGGTGAAATCCCACTCGCCCGCCGCAAGGGGCTCTCCTTGGAGGCGAAGGCC
>CAYSWG010000050.1:0-10372 GCA_964434465.1 uncultured Geobacteraceae bacterium | reverse complement strand
TTACGGTGAAATCCCACTCGCCCGCCGCAAGGGGCTCTCCTTGGAGGCGAAGGCCGAACCCCTCCCGCGCCAGAGCGGCCGCCAGTTCTCCCAAGCGGGGAAGAAGGGCTTCACGGGAAAGATCCAGGGAACAGGGCCACTCGCCGTCGCCAAAGGCATCGAGGCCAAAAAACTCGTACAGGAGCCTGACCAGACGCGTCTGGCCGACGCGGTTCTCCTCGCCTGTGATCCAGCCGCCGGCATCGGCCAGGACAAGCAGCATCTTCTGGTCGCAACTCTCGACAAAGCCGTTTACTATCTGTTTGGCGCTGGACTTTACCGACCTCTTGACGAAGTCCGGGCCCGTAAGACCCGTCCGCAGAATTCTGGCCCTGGACGTGCTCCCGGTCTCCTCCATCACGGTGAAGCCGGTGTCGATCATGGCTTTGACCCGTTTTTTGGCCCGCAGGGGCGCGGGCAGCGAGACGCGGAACCTCGGCATGAACAGTTTGAAGGTGCCGGTATACAAGGGAAAGGATATCCCGGCCAGCTGGCCCATGGGGTTCAGGGTGATGGTCTCCTGATCAAGCTCGTCGCCGATCTCCAGGACATAGCCGGGGGCCTGGCGGACTGCCGGACCCTCTGACCCATCCCGGCCAACGAAACGAACCGCAGCCCCGAATTCTTCCATCAGGGCCGCGCTCACTCTCAGGCCGAGGTAATTGAAGGCGTCGGAACTTGCGGTCAGGGTTATTCCATCATGCTCGAAATCGCCGCCGTTATATTCATACATCTCCTCCAGTCCGTCCAGCACCGTATCCCACACTTTCCACGGCTCCAGACCGGACGCCGGCCGGATCGACTTTTCCGCCGGGTCGATGATGCATTCTCCCACGATCATCGCCTCGTCCGGGAGCGGCGCACCATCGGCCAGGCACCTGGTTATCCGCACCGTTCCGCCTTCATGGCAAAATGTGACCCCCGCCCGCAAGGGATCGTTACGGCGGAACTCAAGTGGAATTTCCGCTCCGTTCCCTTGGCAAAGAACAACGGGATAGCCCCCTTTGAGGGCTGAAAAATCTTTGAAATACCTTACCGTCGGCTCGAAATAATAGTGCTCGACCATGAACCGCCGCAGATCTGCCGGTATACCAGTCCAGAAATAGGGATGCAGCCTCTCGTCACCCTTGTAAATGCCACCGGAAAGCTGGCTGTCCCCAACATCCAGCACCAGCCGGATAGCCGCTTTCGCCGGTCTCGCCATCGCCTGTTTCGGCGAAACCCCCTTCTCGGCTAGAGCGCCTTTCCGTTTGGCGCGGGCCTGGGCCAGTTGCTCGGCAAGCGACTGGGGGAGTGGCGGCGCCTTCCGCCCCGAAGTCTTATCTTCCTCCTCCAGCCCCAGCAGGATTTTGAGATCGCGAATAAGACGTTCGCTGAAACGGAACGCGGTAAAGCTCTCCGGCGATACCGCACGCTTGAGGAGCAGCCAGCAGCTCACCACATGCCGGCATTGACGGCCCGGACGCCACTCCTTGCAGCTGCATTCGGTCTGGAGACGCGAGCCGGCGGCGGTAAAGGTGACGCGCGGACCCGAGGAGAGCTTGAGGCTCAGTACCCGGCCGTCGTCGCGCCATTCGGCGGCGGTCAAAAGACCCTCCCTGCATTCACCGAGCCCATTGAACAGGATTTCTTTTGCGGCCAGGCTGTAAAGTGCGCCCGGCGGTGTGTCGTGAAGGAGGGCCAGCACGGGGGGAAACGGTATGGTGTGGGTTGACTGGGGCAAGAGGAAATCTCCGGCAGTGAGCGTTGTGTGCGACTACTGCTTCAGGTGATGCTGTGCTTCTTCCCCCCGTATCCGCACCAGCGAAAGGAGGGCATGGTGTGACAGGCTATCCCTTCTGGCCGTACGTGGCGAATTTCTCCACAACCCTGGTCATTTCAGCGTCCGGCAGGATGACCGGTTCTCCGATACATTTTGTCTGGTAGTAAATGCGGGCGACCAGCTCGATCTCTTCGGCGACGGCAAAGGCAGTGGCCAGGTTTGCACCGACGGTCACCAGGCCGTGGTTGGCCAGCAGTACGGCATTGTACGCACCAATGGCGCCGACGACGTTTGCCGCAAGTTCGGCGGTGCCGAAGGTGGCATAGGGAGCGAGGGGAACCTTGTGGCCCGAAAAGGCCACCAAGTAGTGGACCGCGGGAATCTCCCAGTTGAGGCAGGCCATGGTCGTGGCGTAAACCGAGTGGGTATGGACCACGGCCTTGATGTCGTCG
This sequence comes from uncultured Geobacteraceae bacterium, assembly GCA_964434465.1. Lineage (GTDB taxonomy): Bacteria > Desulfobacterota > Desulfuromonadia > Geobacterales > Geobacteraceae > RPRC01. Next base: position 8,119 of record CAYSWG010000050.1, on the reverse strand, counting down.
CGCCGCCGGTACAGGGCCAGATGGAAGCCCAGTTCACTTGATGGAGCATAGTCGCCCTGGATTGCCGTGCCCTGCAGGTTGACTACGGGCACGTGCTCCGGAACCATGGCCTCATAGTCGATGCCGCTCGGACTTATTGCGAGCAGACCGGTTTCACGGTCATAGATGCTCAGGTTGCCGCCGGTGCCGGTGGTGAGTCCTGCAGTCAGCAGTTTTCGGCCATAACGGACAATCTCGGTTCGCTCGTTGTGCATCAGCATGGCCATTCTCCTTGTGGTAATGGTATTTCTGGATGACCAGTTTTTCTTACAGGGGCGACGGTTGACTGTCAATGCTAAATGCCGGGGAACGAGTGTGCCGCCCCATTGCCCGTCGGCGGTGGATGTGCTATGTTTCCCTCTCGCCGGCGTGACCGACTGCCGATTGCCCGGTGAAACCATCACTGAAGGAGAAGCAGATATGAACAGCTGTCCCTGCGGGAGCGGCGTTGTGTATGCCGAGTGTTGCGAACCGGTGATTTCCGCACTGCGTCCCGCGACAACGGCGGAACAACTAATGCGTGCCCGTTATTCGGCCTATGTGAAGGTCGCTGCCGATTTTATCTTTGAGAGTACCCATCCGGACCATCGTCGGGGCTACGACCATGCAGGGACCAAAGCCTGGGCTGAACGGTCCCAGTGGCTTGGCCTGGAAATCCTTGGCACGAACAAGGGCGGTCCGGACGATACGTTCGGAGAAGTGGAATTCATTGCCCGCTTTCGGGAACAGGGTGCGTTGCGCAGTCACCATGAACGGGGACAGTTCAAGCGGGAAGGTGACCGCTGGTATTTTACCGAAGGAATCATGGTCAAGCCGCAACCAATGGTTGCCAACAAAACTGGCCGGAACGACCCCTGCCCCTGCGGTAGCGGTTTGAAATTCAAGAAGTGCTGCGGTAAATAGGTTCAAAGGGTGCTTTGGAACCGGATCTGCTGGCCGATGGGGACGGCTGCTACGTCAGTGGGGGTAGAGTCGGGCGCAGGTCTCCAGGGCTGCCTGGCGATTCTTTTCTGCCGTGTCCCAGACGTAATCGGGGGCGGCATAGGCTCCCGACTGCTCCGCAACCGGCGAGCCATTCCGTTTGATATACTGTTCGTACTCGGTTTCTGCTGAATTGACGCATGTCTGGAATGCCTGCTGAATCTGCTGCTTGCGAAGAGCAAGGTCCTGTTCACTGTTTTCCAGAGCCTTGTACCGCGCTGGTAGAAAAATTATAAAGAAGTATGCCAGGCACAGGACAACAACGGTGAGCAGGGCGAGGAGATAGATCGTCGGGTCGAGTCGCTGTTCGGTTGCCGGAGGGGCTGCAGCAGGAGCCTCGCCTTCGTTCGGTTGTTCTTTCAGATCTTGGTCATCGTTCATGGTTCCATGAGCCTCCGTGGCGAATGGCGGTATCTTCCCTATCAGCATACCCCTGGTAAGAGTTTTTTCAACAGACCGGCCGGTGGCGGTGTCGCCGGGTCCGGTTGCGTGAGCGGTAAAGTTTGATACCATTTCCAGAGACTGAAAAATGGGGTGGCCGCGGTTTTCCGGCCCGGTGATGGGTAGTTAGGAGGATCTGTGCAGGGTTTGCCATGTCGCGGCTGCCGTGCTGCATTGCCAAGTCCGCGTCATGGAGACAAAGGAGCGAAGCCTATGCTGCATGATGAACGGAAAGATATGGAGAAATTGGCCGACGAAGCTGAACGTGCCCTGGCTGAAGAGTGCGAAAAGCGGGATCGCAAAGAAAAGCGGGGTGTCACCAAACAAACCCTCTATGATGGTTCAAAAAAACTCAAGCACAGTATTCCCAAAGGAAAACTACTCAAATAAATCCTCGACAAGAAGGGCAATTGGCCCAATGGCCGGTTGGACTGCGTGAGTAAGGAGCCTCGGCGCATGGCGATCGTCAAGTATAACCCGCTGCGGGAATTGCGCAGCATGCAGGAGCAGATGAGCCGATTACTGGACATGGCCTGGGACAGAGGACCGGGCGACGAGCTGCGGGAGGGCGTCTGGCAACCCCTGGTCGACATTTTTGAAAACAACGAAGCGGTAATCATCATGGCTGAACTGCCCGGTGTGGATCAGCATGATATCGAGGTGAAGGTCGAAGATGCCACCTTGACCATTCGTGGTGAGCGGAAACAGGATTCTGGCTTCCGCCAGGAAAACTACCACCGGATCGAGCGGTACCACGGACCATTCCAACGCAGCTTCGCCCTCCCCCTGGCCGTTGACCGGGAAAAGATCCAGGCCGCCTGCGACAAGGGTGTCCTGACCATAACCCTACCCAAGAAGCAGGAGGTAAAGCCTGTACAGATCACCGTTGAAGTGAAGTAGTTTTCGTCCGGGGATTCCTGATGGAAACGAAGCAGACTGGTGTTGCGCCACAACTGGAAATGGCCGGAGTATTCCCGGCCTTTTTTTATGGCTACCGGGTTCCTGCCAAGGGCGGGTCCGGCCGCCGATCCGGGTTGATACCCGGCAGCCAGGGCAACGTCTCGGACTATCTCGGGCACGGGTAATTCCGTATTGATCCAATAAAAAAGGGGATGAGGCACGTGCCCCATCCCCTTTTGAGCTGCTCTGCCCGTTCTCTTACTTAACGACGGCTTTTGCCAGTTCCAGGGCGGCGTCTTTGTAGGGGTTTGCATAGAGAATGATCATGCAGACAACCAGGACGTAGATGGCCAGTGACTCGATCATGGCCAGACCGATCATCATGGTTGTCAGCACCTTGCCGGAGGCACCCGGATTGCGCGCCGTGCCCTCCAGTGCCGCCTTGATGGCGTTGCCCATGCCGATTGCCGGGCACATGACGCCGATGGCCATGCCCAGGCCTGCCGTGAGAATACAGATGGTGAGAAATAACATGTGTGTTTCCTCCTCGATGCTGAATTATTCCTAAATGGTATAGGAACGATGGATAATCGAAACGTTAGTGGGCCTCTTCCAGGGATCCCGAGATGTACAGGGTTGCCAGCAGCATGAACACAAAAGACTGCAGAAAGGCTACCAGGACACCCATAAGCATCATGGGCAACGGCACGAGAAAGGGGGCCAGGCCGAAGAAAATGAGCAGCACGAGCTCATGACCGTTCATGTTGCCGAACAGACGGAAAGACAACGAAAGGGGTCTGCTCAGGTGGCCGATGATCTCCACGGGCAGCATGAGGGGCGCAAGCCACCAGATCGGACCAAGAAAGTGCCGTATGTATTTCGGACCATGGTTGTACACGCCGATTACATGGGTAGACAGAAAGACGATGATGCCGCAGGCGGCCGTTGTGCTCAGGTTTGCGGTCGGGGGGAAAAAGCCGGGAATCAGTCCCAGCAGATTGGAAGTGAGAATAAACAGGGCAAGAGTTGCGATAAGCGGGAAATACGGCCGCCCCCGCTCGCCCATGTTGTCGACGATAATTTTCTCAATGCCGCCGATAACGACTTCCGCGACATTCTGCAGTTTGCCGGGAACCTTGCTGATGCGCGATCTGATCACAAGGGCCAGAGTGACCAGCAGCGCCATGACCAGCCAGGCGTGGACGATGACATCGATGCCGGTTTCGCTGGTGTACTGCCGGAGCGGTGACAGGAGCTCCCTGAAGAATTGCAGAAATAGATAGGGATGAACCATAAACTAACCTCCCTGCTGTGCCGCCAGGAAAACGGCGGCCGCCATGATGGTGAGCACTAAAACCGAAAGGCCCAGGAGCAGGCCAAAGATGTTGATGTTGCCGTAGACGATGAGCAGTGACGTTACCAGGGTGATTACCCCCAGGCGGATCAGGTAGCGTACCCACGTGTAACGTACTGCCTTTGAAACCGGCAACTGCATGGTCCTTTCAAGGTTACGGCGGAGCCAGAGACCGTTGGCCATGGCAATAAGGCCGCCGGTTGCCGTGCCAACGGCAAAGGACACCGAAATAAGAACGGCTCCGGCGACCACCAGTACCAGCAGCAGAAAGGCACTGCCGATGGTCAGGGCGGTGAAGAAATTATGTTCGTCGATCTTCACCAGCGTCACTGTCCCGGATTTCCCTGCCGATAATGATATACATGTTACGGAACGCGGCAATAATGCCGAATACAAGAAATACAAAAAATAATATGGGCTCTGTCCCGAACCACTCATCAAGTTTTCTGCCGACAAAAATGCCGATCAGGATGGCGAGCACCACGGAGATGCCCACACTTGATACGAGCCCGAGAGTTTTCAGCAGTCTTCTCTGATTCTTGTCCATAGATTCTTTGTGGGGACGGTCGTTGGCGCCAGGTTCCACGCCGTCACCGTATCCGATCGCCCTGACACGTGTCAGCCAGCCGGGCGAACGCAATCCGTGCCGCGGCAATTGTCCGCTCGATATCATCGACGGAATGGGCGCTTGAGACAAAGGCCGTTTCGAATTGTGACGGCGCCAGGTAGATCCCCTGATCGAGCATGGCATGGAAAAATTCGGCATAGGCCCTGGTGTCGCAGCGGGCGGCCGACTGCCAGCCGGAAACGGGCTCTTGGCTGAAAAAGGTGCAGAGCATGCTGCCGACCCGTGCCAACATTGCCGGGCAGCCTGCCTGCTCAGCCGCCTGGCGAAGCCCGACGGCCAGTAAGGCGCTACGCTGTTCCAGTTGCTCGTAAAAGTCCGTCCTGTTCAGGAGACGGATGGTGGCGATTCCCGCGGCCATTGCCAGGGGATTGCCGGACAGGGTTCCGGCCTGGTAGACGCCCCCTGTCGGAGCAAGAAGCTCCATGATTTCCCGTTTGCCGCCAAAGGCGCCAACCGGCAGACCTCCGCCGATGATCTTGCCCAGGGTGGTCAGGTCGGGAGTGATGCCGTAGCGTTCCTGGGCGCCGCCAAAAGCGACCCGGAATCCGGTCATGACTTCGTCGAAGATCAGGACAATGCCTTCCCGGTCGCACAGGCTGCGCAGCCCCTGCAGAAAACCATCCCGGGGCGGGACGGTACCCATGTTTCCGGCAACCGGTTCAATGATGATTCCGGCAACCGTGCCCTTGCTTTCCTGCACCAGAGCGTCAACGGAGGCCAGATCGTTGAACTCGGCGATCAAGGTATGCCGGGCAAAATCGGCCGGAACACCGGGCGAATCGGGGACACCGAAGGTTGCGGCGCCGGAGCCGGCCTTGACCAGGAGCGAATCTGCATGGCCGTGATAGCAGCCGGAGAATTTGATGATGCCATCGCGGCCGGTGAACGCCCGTGCCAGGCGGATGGCGCTCATGGTAGCCTCCGTGCCGGAGTTTACCATGCGCACCATTTCCATGGAGGGAACGGCAGCGGAGATCAACTCGGCCAGTTCCACTTCCCGTTCCGTTGGCGCGCCGAAGCTGCTGCCGCAGGCCATGGCTTCCGTTACTGCCGCAACAACTGCCGGATGGCTGTGGCCGATGATCATCGGCCCCCAGGAGCCCACATAGTCTATGAACTCCTTGCCGTCAACATCGGTCAGTGTTGCACCATGGGCCTTTTTGATGAACAGCGGGTCCCCGCCAACGGATTTGAAGGCTCTGACCGGACTGTTGACGCCGCCGGGGATACACCGTTTGGCGCGTGAGAACAATTGGCTTGAATTGACATGGTTCATGTGATCCTGCCCTATCAAATCGGCCGGTTTCAGCAGGACTTGAATTGCTCGGCATAGCGGACGTAATTCCGGGCCGAAGTGCGGATTCTGTCCAGTTCTTCCGGGGTGAGATCGCGTTTGTACCGTGCCGGGGCACCGAGCCAGAGGGTGCGGGGCGGAATGATGGTTCCTTCCGTAACCAGCGAGCGGGCACCAACAAGTGATTCCTCACCAAGCATCGCTTTGTCCATGATGACCGCCTGCATGCCGACAAAGGCGCCGTCTGCAATGGTGCAGCCGTGAAGAGTTACGCTGTGGGCGACGGTGACCCTGTCGCCGATGATGAGCGGTGCGCCGTGATCGTTGTCCCCCTTGCGGTGGGTGACGTGCAGCAGGGATAGATCCTGGATATTGGTTTCGGCGCCAATGCGAATATGGTTCACGTCACCGCGAAGGACCGAGTTGTACCAGATGCTGCTTCGGGGGCCGACCGTCACATCGCCGATGATTACCGCTGTTTCCGCAATGAAAGCAAAGGGGTCGATGGTCGGCAGCGTACCCAGAAAAGAGCGGATCATTGCCGGTTAATCCCGGGGAACGGCGAGCATCCGGTCCAGTGCCTGTTTGGCCGGTATCCGAACCGTCTCTTCAACCCTGACCTCGGGGGTCATGGTTTTCAGGGAGTTCAGGATATCTTCCAGGGAGATAAGCTTCATGTTCGGGCAAATCAGGGCCGGGGACGCCAGAATGAATTCCTTGTCCGGATTTTCCTTTTTAAGGCGATAGAGAATGCCGGCCTCAGTGCCAATGATGAAACGCCGTGCCGAGCTGGCGCGGCAATAGTCGTACATGCCGCTGGTGGAGCAGGCGTGATCGGCCAGAGCGGTAATTGCCGGGTTGCATTCCGGGTGGCAGATGAATAGCGCATCGGGATACGTTTCCTTGAGCCGCAGCACTTCTTCCGGACGCAACCGTTCATGGGTCGGGCAGAAACCATCCCAGTAATGAAATTTTTTTGCTGATGAGCCGGCGATGTAGCTGCCCAGGTTGCGGTCGGGCACAAACAGTATCTCGTCGTCCGGCAGGGAGTTGACAACACGTACGGCATTCGCCGAGGTGCAGCAGATGTCCGAATGGGCCTTGACGGCGGCGGAAGAGTTGACGTAGGTGACAACGGGGACGCCGGGCAGCTGCTTCTTCATCTCCAGAAGTGCTTCCACGGTGACCATGTCCGCCATGGGGCATCCGGCATCCAGGCGCGGCAGCAATACCGTTTTTTCCGGAGAAAGGATCGATGCGGATTCTGCCATGAAGTGCACGCCGCAGAAGACGATTGTGTCTGCCGACGTTTTTGCCGCCTCCATGGACAAGGCCAGAGAGTCACCGGTAATGTCGGCGATTTCCTGCACCTCGTCACGCATGTAGTTGTGAGCCAGCAGCACTGCGTTCCGCTTCTTCAGGAGTTCGCGGATTTCTTGCTTGAGAGCTTCCTGATACACGTTATCTGGTTCCCCGTACTGCCCTTCTGAACCGGCAGGTTGGTAAATTTGGCGCATTTCCGTACGAAAGCCTGCAGATAGTAGCCAATGTAATCGGGCATGTCAAATCCTTTGTTGCCCGTACAGGTGTGGGAAAATACGCTTGCGCCGCTTCACCTGACTCCTTTTCGGTCTGGAAAAACCCTTGACAGCTTGACGACGGATGCAATAGTATGGAACCTCGTGTTCGGGCCTATAGCTCAGCTGGCTAGAGCCACCGGCTCATAACCGGTAGGTCCCAGGTTCGAATCCTGGTGGGCCCACCACCTGATCCAACGGGATGATTGGGGATGTCTGTACAGTGTGTCAGTAACCACTTCAGAAACAATAACACTAAGAACAAGAGTGCAACCTTTCGGGGCTGCACTCTTTTCTTTTGGTTTGAATCATGACCCCCAGGGTTTCCGACATAATTGAAATCATAAATACTGTGGCTCCGTTCCGTTACGCGGAGCCTTGGGACAACGTGGGGTTGCAGCTTGGTGATCCTGCAATGCCGGTTTCCAGGCTGATGGTGGCTCTGGATCCTTCCTCCGGAGTAATAGAAACCGCAATTGCCCAATCCTGCCAACTGCTGCTCACCCACCATCCCCTGATCTTTCAACCGCTGCAACGCATTGATCTCTCCTCCCCATCCGGACTTCGCATCGCTTCCGCCCTTCGCAACAGTTTAGCCGTGGTTTCCCTCCATACCAATTATGACAGTGCTCCCGGTGGTCTTAACGACCTGCTTGCCGCGCGACTTGGTGTTGGTGCGGTGGTGCCGCTTGAGGGTTCCCCGGCGGACGAACTGGTGAAACTTGCGGTTTTTGTGCCGAAGGGTTATGAAGAGCGGGTTCTGCAGGCCTTGTTTCCTTTCAGTGGCGTCATGGGCAATTACAGTGAATGTTCATTTCAGGTCGAGGGGGTCGGCACGTTCTTGCCCGGGGACGGGGCAGTGCCATTTCTCGGTTCAATCGGCCGGCGGGAATCCGTGGCGGAAT